>DAISHL010000092.1:0-7360 GCA_036822555.1 Bacteroidota bacterium
GGAACTTTTTATTCAATGTTTTTGGAAACGCATCATCATAGAGTGAAACTACGATCTTTGAATCTGCGAAAATAGGGTCATCCGCATAATGCTTTTTAACATACAAAGGCATTAATGATGTGAACCAGCCATGGCAATGGATAATATCCGGCTGCCATCCTAATTTTTTAACAGTTTCAGCCACGCCTCTTACGAAAAACATGGCACGTTCATCATTATCATCAAAGTATTTGCCAGACGTTTTATCTGTTAATGTGGCTTTTCTGCTGAAAAACTCCTCATTATCAATAAAATACACCTGCATACGCGCGCTTGGTATGCTGGCAACCTTAATAATTAACGGATGATCAACATCATTGATCACCAAATTCATCCCTGAAAGTCTTATTACTTCGTGTAATTGATGGCGTCTTTCGTTGATACAGCCATATTTGGGCATAAACGTGCGGATTTCTTTGCCGCGTTCTTGAATTCCTTGTGGTAGTTTTCTTGCGATCTTACCGATTTCAGTTTCGTCCAGATAAGGAGTGATGTCTTGGGAAACAAATAGAACACGTGATTTCTTCATACAGCTTATTCCCTTTTTAAATTTAATACAAAAGTAATAAAAAAAATCGATATTTCCAAGTAAATACAAAGTAAATTGTAGCTTTACAGGCCATTTTATGTTAATTTTCACTACATCGGAGGCCATCGAGGCGCACCTGGGTTCAGTTCGCAAGCAAGGGAAAAGGATAGGTTTTGTGCCAACCATGGGGGCCTTACATAAGGGGCACATCTCTCTGGTAGATCAATGTTTGGCCGACAACAACTACACGGTATGCAGTATCTTTGTGAATCCTACACAATTCAACGATAAGAGCGACCTTGACAATTACCCGCGAACTCCGGAAAAAGATCTTAAAATGCTTGAAGATGCAGGATGCCATGCCGTTTTTATGCCATCCGTAAAAGAGATCTACCCACAAGAGGACAAAAGAACCTTTCAATTCGGACATTTGGACCATTTGCTGGAAGGTGCTCACAGACCAGGACATTTCAATGGGGTGGCAAAAGTAGTAAGCATCCTGTTTAAAATCATTGATCCTGATACGGCCTACTTTGGCAGCAAAGACTATCAACAGGTGATGATCATTCAATCGTTGGTAGATCAACTGAATTTGCGTGTTAAAATAATTCCATGCGCTATCATAAGAGAAGCGGACGGATTGGCAATGAGCTCGCGCAATATGCGTTTGAATGCAGAGGAACGCAAGGCTGCCGTTTTAATACCTAAGCTCCTGAATGATGCTTTAGCAATGAAAAAAAAGGCAAACATAGTGGCCAGCATTAAAGCCTATATTGAAGGGGAATTAAAAAAGAACGAGATCTATACGCTTGATTATTTTGAGATCTGTGATCCGAATACCCTGCATCCTTTAAATGAACTTAACCCTGATACAGAAGCAATTGCCCTGATCGCTTGTTTTGTTGGCAAGATCAGGCTTATAGATAATCTAAAAATCTAAATTTAACATTTGACATCAAAATCTTGACGCTAATTTTTATTAAATTAGGTTACCCAACTATTTTACGTTGTTATAAGTATTAATAGTGTCGAAAAGAAATTGATGATAATTCAGCCTAACCTGATACAGGAATGCATTAACCGAAACCGTCGGGCTGAATATGAATTGTATAAAACCTTGTACAGCTTTCTGATGTCGGTTTGCTATAGATACACTCATCAAAAAGAACTTGCCGAAGAAATGCTCAACATTGGCTTTTTAAAGATCCTGAACAATCTGGAAAAGTATGATGACACTATGCCTTTTAAAGGTTGGGTAAGACGTATCATGGTGAACACATTGATCGATGAATACCGTAAGAACAAAAGTTTACGTTCAAAGATCAGCTATGTAGATGAATACTACGATTCAGAAGAGTATTCTGACACAAATTCTGCTTTGAAAAAACTCAGTGCTAAAGAGATCCTAGATATGATCGAGAAATTGCCATGGGCCAGTGCACAGGTCTTTAATTTATTTGTGATAGACGGATATAGTCATAAAGAGATTGCTGAGATCATGGAAATAAGCGAGGGAACAAGCAAATGGCATTTGAATTATGCCCGACAGAAATTAAAGGATATGATTAACGAAACAGTATTAACAACAGCAAAAGCGTCGTAAGAATGAAGAATTTTGACAACTTTGATGATCTTATTAAAAAGAAGATGGATGGAATGGATTTCCCATTCAATGAATCGAACTGGGAAAAGGCCAGTCAGATGCTGGATGCTAGCAGACCATCAAAAAAACCATTAGGGAAGTTTTGGATTACTACTTCTGTCATTGGTGGTTGTATATTGATCGTAGGCATCACTGCCTTGTTATGGATGAATCAATCTGATGATAACAAGATCGTGTCAAGCTCCACATCACAAAAATCTACCAATGAACATCACGAACATAAAGCGCCAGGAATTGAGCAGTTGAACACAACAACATCAGAAAACACCAACACCTCTGACATCAATACTCTTGCAGAACCAACAGAGAACTCAACTAAAACTGACGTAAAGAATACTGACGGTATTGCAAACCAAATTAAACCAACCCGCTCTCAGAAAGCACAACATATCGCTTCATTACCAATTCAGAAACCAATTGCATCTTCAGTAAATGAGCCGAAGCAGACTCTGAATGAAGAAGCCAAGGACAACAACACAACTCTTGAAACTCCTGTTGATCATGTTTCTGAAAGCAATCAGGCTTTGGTGGGCTCAGTAGAGAATGCCAAACTAAAGGACAAGGAAGCAAACGAACGCAAAAATGAAATTGAGAACACGAGTAAGACCAACACCTCTGTTTATAAGCCTTTAGAAAGCTTTAGTACCGCGGCGATCAATCCAAATAATAACAACACTGACCAATCCGCCCTGGGGAACAATATCTCCACTAATGCAAATTCTACTGCTAAACCGGATAGCACAGCTACAGCTTCTACTGCTCCTCTGCAACCGGACACCACTACGAATGACACCAAACGCAAAGATTACGTAAAAACAAAGCATCATGAAATTACCGTAGAAGGTGGCGTTATGAATTCATTTGGATGGAAGGTGAACAATATTAGAAATGGCAATAATTTGAGTCCAATTGGCGGTATTAATTACTTATATCACTTCGATAACAGATCAGCTTTATCTATTGGTTTGCAATACAATTCACTCAGCAACTTAACAGAAAGCAATGTAAGTTATAGTGTAACATCTTACGATTTTGGAGTGAACAATGATGTAACCACATATAAGGTCATTGGATTGCAATACTTGGTACTGCCTGTAAGATATATCTACCACATCAACAAAGACAACTCGCTTGGCGTGGGAGTAAATGGCATGTACTTAATGAATATTAAGAATAAGATCGAATCATTCACAGCAGTTGAGAACAATGTAAAAAACACATCAATTGTATCTGACAATGGATACGGATATAATGTAGTTAATAATTACAATGCCCAAATTGCCATCAACTATCAAAGAAAGCTATCAAAACAATTAGGCTTTAATATTGAAGTGAACCGCAACCTAATGAATGTATTCAATAATTACACCTTCTTTGGTTCTGAGTGCAGAACAAGCAAACCAATAACTGCTAAAATAAGTTTAACCTATATGCTTTTACGTAAATAAAATGAAACATTTTGCCCTCTATTCTTTACTTTCTTTATTCCTGTTGAGTTCTTGCAAGAAAAAGGAATTCCCTGAAAATTCATCGTCAGATCCTTCGTTCTATGTGAAGTCTGAGATCAACGGGACACCTGTTGAATTAAAGGCCGGTATGCTTGGCTATTACATGTATTCAAGTCATGTACAGGATTCAAACGGCATTTACCATTTCATTGCCGAATTAAAGCCGCAAAACAGTAACTCGAACTGCAGATCCTATTTGAAATTCTCAGTTTCAGACAACAAAGCATGCCAACCCGGTGAAAGCTCAAATGCTTCTAATTCCATAAAAACAGGCGAATATCTCTATGCCAATACTCTAACATCCATTCCATACCTTCAAGGAATAGAAGTTAAATTCAATTCATCATTCAACAAAAATGCTTTGGCATATAATTGGGACTTTGGCGATGGCTTCATTTCAACAGATGCCAATCCAACGCACACGTTCACAAGTGAGGGTAATTACGAGACCTGCTTACTGATCGACGACGGTATAGAGGCCAGCAATATTTGTAACACCAGCAGAATAAGTGCAGGTAACATTTGCCTAACTGCAGTAAAAATAAATTCAATTAACGGCAACACTATTTCATTTGGCAACGTAAGCAATGGCATTGGTCCATACACTTACCATTGGAATTTTGGTGATGGTGATTACTCAACGCAGTCATCCCCAGTGCACGCATATGACAGTGCAGGATTATACACAGTAAAATTAAAGATAAAAAACTCGGCTAATGACTCGGCTATGCATACCTACCTTGTGAACACCTCGCAAAGTTACAAGGCAGCTCCTAACTTCAGTGTTGCATCCATGAGCCCTATTTACAATTACCAAAGTTTATTCTCAAGAATAAAGATCACTTACGTTGATGAGAATGGGATCGAATACAACTCTACGAACAGTGCACAAACCAACCTGAGTAATTTCAAAATAGAATCCGTAGAGAACTACAAGCCCAATGAAAGAGATCATGCTACTAAAAAACTGAAGATCACCTTCAGTTGCGATCTATACAACGGATCAAGCGTTGTGAAACTAAAAAATGGCGAGGCAGTTATTGCCGTGTCATACAAATAACGCTTTATTTTAAAATTACTTTTGATCTCTTGTTCAGAACAAGAACATCATTTAGTGAGATAGTCTGATTGTTCTCGTTCACTACCTTTACACCTCTTTGTAAAAGAAGCACAGCACCACGTTTTAAAACGATCTTACTTCCTGTGGTAACGATCAACTTTGCGTTTACAGAAAGTTTTTTGTTCATGTTCAGGGTAAGTGTTCCATCAACTCTGTATGCTGTATGCCAAACAGTATTTTTCCTTAGTTTGATCTCATCCTTTTTAAAGGATGGAACCTGCCTGTAATAGATCCCTCGTCCAAATGTTGAAGCATATAAGGTGTTGGTCACATAATTGATCGCGACATCACTAACCATAACTTTAGGAAAAAAATTCAAACTTTTAAATACTGTATCATTGTGGCGCAGCGAGCGATAATACAAACCATCATTGGTTGCCACATATAACACATTGCTGAATTTATCTGTAAATAATTTATTAAAACCAACCTTTCGTAGATTGTATGTGGCATTTACCAGGTCAACCCTATTACTATCCTTATCATACACAATGCGATAGATCTCAGAGTTTCGCTGATCGAATACATCTTTGTAGATCGCATAGAAAACACTTGTATTTTCCTGATCATTCGCTATGCTTTCTACCTGAGACCATCGGCACAATTCCACATATCTATTTGCCGTTAAAGCGGTAATATCAATATACTCTGGATTTTTCTTTGTCAGATCATGGCAATAGTAAAGCTTTCCTTCATTCTTTGCTGCATCCCAATTCGGGTTTGCATATCCAATCAAGGCCTTATCATCTGATGTCACACACACAGCTTTAATTTCCCTGTTCTGAGCTCCCTTATTAGGATCCGACTTCCTTTCAAGCTTACTCACATTCTCGAAATTGAATTTCGCTTGTACAATATCCCTGTATTTTACCCTCCAGAGATAATGATAACCCACATAAACAAATGAATCCTTCAAAAAGAGAGGGCGCCTCGCCTCAAAATTTGGATCAGCAATAGGAATAAATCTGTTCTCTCCGCTCTTGATATTGAACCATAAAAAGTTTGGCGGATTCCCTTCCACTAAAACAATACTGTCGTTCAAAGGCAAGGCAAAATATCCGTCGCCACAATTATGCAGATTGTTATACTCCGCATGGCTTTTGATCACAAACCCACCATTGTCCTGGGCTCCGCCTGCTACCATCAATGTATCACTTTGCAAAACGTTTATCCCCCAGAATTGATTGGCATTAAGACCCTGTCCATTCAAATTCCTGAAAATATCTTTTCTGGTCTTTCTAAAGCTGTTATTGATGGAGACACCACCATCGTTGGCCAACAACAACACATCATCCATTCCGTTAGCGCTGCTTATGGCCAAGTGCATACCTCTGACATCCGCGTGGGTATTCAATCCATTGTAATTGGCAATTTTCACAAACCCCTTGCCACCATCGGTACTTCGCGATGTTTCAGTTAAACTCAAATACAAAACAGAGGTGTCAACCTGATTTACCTCCAGCTCAAGGCACCAGAATGAGGAGGCTCCAAAATGCCTCACCGGTGTAACATTTAAATTTTGAGAAAATACAGCACCATTGAAATACTTCACATAAACATCTGTATTTCCTGAAGTAATATAGTACTTCCCAATGTATTTAGGATCGGAGAACGTTGCAATGGCTATGCGTTCACACTGAACATCCGAAGGCGTTATATCCTTCCAGTTTTCACCATTATCAGTACTCATGAATAATTGAGCTCTATTCTTCAAATAGGTTTTTGTAGTCACATAGATCTTTCCCTTCTCATGTGGAGCATATTCAACGTCAGCGATCTCTACATTATCAACATCCTTATGAAAAGGCAAGGCTGACTTTTTATACTTTTTCCATTTATCTGTAGTTAAGTACAGATCTTTCTTATAAAATGCTGCCATTTGCGATTGGTCTTGTTTGTTGGCTACCAATCCTGCCAATGGGAACATGATATCATCTGCTGCACCCGGCCCAATATGCTCCCAGTTTTTTCCTGCATCTTGCGTCCAAAGGATCCCATTACCGAAATTCTTAGTAAGCAGGCCACCTCCGGTAAGAGTTGAAACAAATATTTCCTTTCTGTTGGTGCCACCAATCACAACAATAGAACTTACTCCATAATTCATGTAAGGAAGGTTGTCAGTAATATTGATCCACTTGGGATCAGGGCTTTTTCCCTCTGAAGTATAAAACAAACCGCCATTTGAACATCCGCATACACATGATCAAGATCTTTTGGGTCTGCCCAAACACTTGTTAATAGTCCTTTATACTGGTAATAATTGGTCCTTGGCCCCAAGAACTTCCATTCATCATTACTCATCTGTGCATTTACCCTAAACACACACAAAATAAAGATCAGAGCAAATAAGCGTAGCATGCTATAAATTTAACCCATAGCCACTAAAGTATTAAACAAAAAATGTTATATATTATTCAAAATAAGAACGCTTAAATACAGGAGTTTGTCTAATATTGTCACTTATTAAAATTAAATATCATGTCGGTAAAACCAGAAGATTT
>DAISHL010000093.1:0-7329 GCA_036822555.1 Bacteroidota bacterium
TTTAAAAAGAATTCGAAGTAAGGCATCTTCTCTGAACGTTCAATGAATCCGGGGAACTGAAGGCTCTCGGTCTTGTCATTGTAAATACCGATACCAAAAGATTCTGCACTCATCAAGCTGTTGATGTTCTCATAGGCCATTGACACAATGGTTTCTACCGATAAGGATGATGTGATAACCTTTGAGATCTGTGCTATCAATTTTGTATCGTTAAAGTTCTTCTCCAATTGCTCCTTCTGCAAGGTCACTTCCTTTGTACGCTCAATAACCCTTTGCTCCATGTTCTCATACAACGAAGCGTTATCAATAGCAATGGCCACATACACGGCAAGGTTCTTAAGGATCTGAAGATCTTTATCCTTATATGCATTTCTCTTAAAACTTTGAACTGTGATCACGCCAAGTGCTTTATCATTAAGCATCAAGGGCAAATACAAAATGGATTCAACATTCTGCCCTTTCAAAGGAGGCAAATAATTCTTGATGTAAAATTTGATCTCTTTCAGGAAATTATTGATCATGATCTCTTGCCTGTTATAAAAACAAACATTGGTAAGTCGATTCATGTCATTTTTATCATAGGCGAAACTTTCAAACTTTTCACCTCCCTCAATATATGCCGGAAATACAATTTGTTCTGTGTCCTTATTGTATACCCCAATTCCAAAACCTGTTGCATCCATCAGGTTGTTTACGTTCGCATACACCTTTTCGATGATCTCTGCAATTGATAAAGTAGATGTGATCGCCTTCCCGATCTCGCTTAACAAGCGGGTATTCTCATTGGCCTTCTCGATCTCTTCTTTTTGCTTTACTACCTCCAGTGTGCGTACCTTCACCTTTTCTTCAAGGTTCTGGTATAAGGATGCATTATCCAAAGCAATACCAACCGATACTGCCAGATTCTTTAAGATGTTGAAATGGTATTCGGTATAGGCATTCTTCGCAAAACTTTGAACAGTAATAACGCCAATGACCTTTTCCTTAGAATAAATTGGCAGATAAATAATGGATGTTGAATCCTTTCCTGATACCGGTGCCTGAATACCTTTGATATAATTGATGTATTCAATGGTATAATCGTTGATAAAGATCTCTTTCTCTCCTGTAAAACACTGTGCTGCCAGTCGGTTTGGATCATTCGCATTATAGGAGAATGGCTCCATGATCTGGTCATTCTCCACAAATCCTTTAAACTCCAGTTCCCTCGTGCGATCATTGAATACCCCGATCCCAAAACAAGTGGCGTCCATCAGCTTGTTCACGTTCTGGTACACTTTTGAAATGATGGTCTCAACATTCAACGAAGAACTTATATCTTCCGCGATCTGACCCAATAAACGGGTGTTTTCGTAGGCTATTCTGATCTCTTCCGTGCGTTTCTCAACACGCTCTTCCATGCTTTGGTACAAATTCGCGTTCTCAAGAGCGCTGGCCACATGCACCGCCAAATTCCGGAGGATGTTCAAATGGTATTCCTTATATGCATTGCTCGCAAAGCTTTGCACAGACAATACACCAATGGTCTTCCCTTTAGATGACAGAGGAAGGTAGATCAGAGATTGCGGACTTTCACCAGCAACGGGAGCGTAATCGCTTTTTACGTACTTTTTATATTCGTTTATCCAATCGTTGATGATGAATTCTTCATTGTTCTGAAAACATCTCACAGCAATGCGATCTACATCAAACGTATAAGAGAATGGTGGAAGTTTATTTCCTTTTTCAATAACACATGGATGGAACAGATCGTGTTCAGCCTCTCTGTAAATACCAATACCGAGGGCTGTTGCATCCATCAACTTATTGATGTGATCGTATACTTTGGTAATGATCCCTTCAATGGATAATGTACTAGAGATCTCTTTACCTATCTCTCCAAGTAATCGCGTGTTCTGATATGTCCTTTCGATCTCTTCTTTCTGTTTCACCACCTCCATGGTACGCTCCTTCACCTTCTCTTCCAGTGTTTCATACAGGGATGCGTTGTCAATGGCAAATCCTATGGATAAAGCCAGATTCTTGAGGATACTTAAATGGTAATCAGAATACGCATTCGTATCTAAACTCTGAACGGTGATCACACCTACACGTTCATTTTTTGCGTAGAGAGGCAGATACACCACCGACATGTTGTCGTTCCCATGGATAGGTTTACGCTCAAGCTTGATGTATTTAGAATGTTCGTTTACAAAATCATTGATCACGATCTCTTTGTCAGCCTTGAAGCAAATTGCACCCAATCTGTTCTGATCGTCTACATCAACTGCAAAATCAGGAATGATGGACTGGTTCTCCCTGAATCCATTGAATTCCAATTTGTTTGAATTCCTGTTGAACAAGCCTATACCAAACGAATCGGCCTTCATCAACTGGTTGATGTATTTGTATACAGATGAGATAATGGTCTCAACGGACAGTGATGAACTGATCTCCTTTGAGATCTCACCTATCAATCGTGTATCATTGTAGTTCTTCTCGATCTCTTCTGTTCTTTCTCTAACACGATCCTCCAGATTATTATATAACGAAGCGTTATCAATAGCAATGGCCACATAAACCGCCAAACTCTTCAGGATCTGTAAATGATACTCCTTATAGGCATTGGCCTTGAAACTTTGTACGGTGATCACCCCGATCCGTTTATCGTTCTGTGTGATCGGTACATAAATGATGGATTCATGATTCTCTCCTTCCTTTGCCTGATAATCCTGAACCTTATTACTTTTCACAAACTCCTCACTGAAGTTATTGATCATGTAATCGTTCTGGGTCGTATAACACCAAACAGCCGGCCTGTCTGTATCCTTCAGGCTGTAGGTATAAGGCATCAAATGTTTTTTCTTTTCAATGGTAGCCGGAAAAACGATCTCATTGGAACGCTCTCTGAACACACCTATACCAAAACAGGTAGCATCCATCAAAGTATTTAAATTGGTATATACTTTATTGATGATCTCCTGAATTGAAAATGTGGTAGAGATGTCCTTTCCAATTTGACTTAATATTCTTGTGTTCTCGTAGGTCTTTTCAATCTCCTCCTTTTGTGCAACCACCTCTGCCGTTCTTTGTTTTACCTTCTCCTCCATGGTCTCATACAAACTTGCGTTATCAAACGCAATGGCAGTATATGAAGCAAGGTTCTTCAGAATATCAAGATGATAATTGGTATATCTGTTCTTTTTGAAACTTTGAACGGTGATCACACCTAATATTCTCTCACCGATCTGGATAGGCAGGAGCAACACAGATTCTGGCATTTCACCCACGTGTATGCTTGTTTCCTGAATGTAATTTCTGTATTCCTTTGCATACTCGTTGATGAGGATCTCTTTTCTGTTCTTGATGACCCATCCCGACATGTTCACTTTAGGGTCAGCAGGTAAACTGAACACCTCATAATCGCGCACGCCTTTTTCGATCTCGAATTTATATTCGATCATATCGGTTTCAGGATGATAGATACGCACACTGAACACTTCAGCATCCATCAATTGATTGATGTATTTATGAAGGCGTTCGAAGATATCCTCAAAATTAAGTGTTGAGGTGATCTGCTGACCGATCTCACTCAAGAGCCTGTTGTTCTCATAGGCAGTATTTATTTCCTTGGTTCGTTCATTGACTCTTTCTTCTAAACTGGCGTACAAATTGGCATTGTCAATAGCGATGGCAATATACACAGCCAAACTACGAAGCATCTCCACGTGGTAAGCGGTATACGCGTGTTTTACAAAACTTTGAACTGTAATAACACCTAACACTTTTTCCTTTAGTACTAAGGGAAGATAAATAATAGATTCAACAACCTTTCCCTGAAGCGGTGCCTGAACATATCCTACATACTGCTCGATCTCATTTTTAAAATCATTGATGATAATATCTCTCTTTTGATTGAAACAAATACAGGACAACTTATCCTTTTCATTTACATCATATCCAACAGTATTGTATTTCACATCACCCTCTATGTATAGAGGGAATTCAATTCTTTGAACTTCTGACTTATAAACTCCAATGCCAAAGCCAGACGCATCCATAAGTGAATTCACACTTGAATACACATTGTTCACGATCTCCTCAACTGAAAGCAATGATGTGATTTCGTTTCCGATCTTGCTTAGAATTTCAGCATTGTGATAGGTTCTTTCAACTTCTTCCTTTTGTTTTACCAGTTCTAGTGTTCTTTCCTTTACCTTATCCTCGGTACTTTCGTACAATGATGCATTTTCTAAGGCAATGGCAATGTAAGACGCAAGAGACTTTAAAAGATCTAAATGGTATTCCTTGTAGGCATTTCTTTCAAAACTTTGAATGGTGATCGCACCTAGAACGCGTTCACCAATGATGATCGGATAAAAGATCAACGAATGTGGCATGTCACCGCTCACTACCCTGATCCGCTTAACATATTTGGTATACTCTTTCTGATTATCGTTCAGGAATATCTCCTTCTTATTCTTGATACACCAAACGGTGTAGTTGTCATCGTCATCCATCGGCACCACAGCAACACCTTCATCCTTCACACCGCGTTCTATTCCGTATTTATATTCAACAACATTACGCACCGGATCATACAATCGAACACCAAAACAGTCTGCATCCATCAATTGGTTCACATACTTGTGTAAACGTTCAAATACATCTTCAAAATTCAACGTGGATGTGATCTGTTGGCCGATCTCACTCAGAAGTTTGTTGATCTGGTAAGATCGTTCTATTTCTTCCTTCTGCTGAATAACCTCAGCAGTGCGTTCATTGATCTTGCGCTCTTGCTCCTCATATAGTTTTGCATTGTCAAGTGCAATGGCAGTGTATGAAGCAAGGTTACGCAGTACATTTACATGGTAAGGACTGTAGGCATTGGTGTTAAAACTTTGAACCGTGATAACCCCAACTGTTTTACACTTTACAGTTAATGGCAAATAGATAATGGACACCGCCATTTTTCCGAAGGAAGGCATGGTTCGTGTGGAGAAGTATTTACTCATCTCCTTTTCCATATCATCAATGATGATCTCTTTCGACTCTGTATAACACCTTACAGATAATTTTTCCTTATCCTTCAGGTCGTAAACAATATCATTGAATTTCTCGCCGCCTTCAATGAATAGAGGGAACTGTATCTGTTGTTTCTCAGTATTGAATATTCCGATTCCAAAACCGGTCGCTTCCATCAGGTTATTCACCTGATCATACACTGTTTCAACAATGGATGCAACGCTTAACTGTGAAATGATCCTTTGGCCGATCTCGCCTAATAGGACAAGATTGTTACTATAGTTCTCCAGTTCCTTAGCTTTTTCCTCAAACATAGTATGTTCGGCCTGCGACTGCAATACTTTGCTTTGAAGTTCAAAACTCTTCGAGAGCTGAGCGCTTTTATCGTTGCGCACATCTTCTTTTGCCTGATGAAATAATTTATGATAGATCAATGCATTTGCAACATCGCCTGTTTTTTCATACAATTCGGCTAATTTCTCACTCGATTGATAGATCGCTTCTTTTGACCCTACCTGCTGAGCGAGGTCGAACGATTTCTTGTAATATGTAATGGCCTTTGAATGATTTCCCATCTTTAAAAAGAGGGCGCCTATGTTATTGAGTGTAATGGTCTCGCCGAATTTAAAACCGGTCTCTCTTCGCAAGTGAAGGCAATGCTCAAAGAAGGCAGCAGACTTATCAAAGTCGTTCAATGCCATATAGGTATTCCCTAATCCATTAAGTGCATACCCTACTTCGTTCCTTCTTCCCAATTCGTTGGCAAGCACCATACATCTGAGATAGTAATCGTGTGCTTTAGAGAAATCGTTGAGTTTTAAATACGCCTCTGCAATGCTATCGATGATGCTGATGAGAGAATCGTTATTTTGATTTTCAATACAATACTTCTCACTTAACAACAAGGCTTCGAGTGCCTTTTCGTATTGCTCTATGGCAACGTGAACTGCCCCTATACCATTAAGGGCACTGGCCATACCGGATTTGTTATTGATCTCTTTATTGATCTCGTAACTCTTGCGGTAGAATTTAATAGCCGTTTCGTAATCGGATAAGAAATAAAAATTTGTACCAAGATTAATGTATACTGCTGCTTCATTTAGTTTATCATGAAGCTTATTGAATAATGCAATGGCATCAATGCAGTACTGAGCGCCCTTCTCATTCTCTGAAGCCCAAATGTAACAGGCACCCAATGTTTTCTTGGCCAAAGCAATACCTGCAGAATAATTCAATTCCTCCGAGCGCGTTAAAGCCGTATTCGCCAATTCAATAGCCTTGGCATCATCCTTGCCCTTTAAAGACCAAGCTTCCTTGTTGATCTCATCGATCTCATTGACAACGATATTTGGCGCCGAACTTTGCATTCAATTACACAAGATAAACAATTTTTCTTGGAAAACCCATTGTTACATTATGTGTATGGTATTGATTTTGTGTGTGTTATAAGAACGCTTGGCTTAAATGTCACAAAAACTGGACTGCTAAAAACGATTGAGGGTGTTCATGGGATTTAAACCCTGAAGCCTAAAATACACACATCATCCACTTGTTCCAGATCACCCTTCCAATCTAAGAAGGACTTTTGCACAATATGCATTTGTTGATCCAAAGGTAATTTTGAGTTCTGTAATAAAAGCTCTTTGAGATTTTTGAGTTTAAATTTCTTTCCTCCATTGTGATTTTCAGGCCCGCCAAATTGATCTGCCAGACCGTCTGTGAACATGTATACAACATCTCCTTTTGCAGCATTGATCGTAAACACTCTGAAGGGCTCATTCTTAATACCCAAACCAACCGGCATTTTATCTGTTTCGCATGATACAAGTCCATTGTTACTCACAAGGATCGGTGCGTTATTGGCAGCAGCATAGGTGATTGTATTTTTCTTGCGATCAAAGCACATCAGTATCCCGTCGAATCCATCCCTTTGGCCATCTTTGCCAATATGATGCTTTAAACTCCCACTGACTTATTCTAAAACTTTATTAGGCTCTTGAATTCGTGTTTCTTTAATAGCCTCATCCACTAAATTGATGTTCAATAAACTCATGAATGCGCCCGGAACACCGTGTCCTGTACTATCACAAACAGCCAGGTAGAACAAATCCTCATTATCAACTGACGTTGCCCAGTAAAAATCACCGCTCACTATGTCACGTGGTTGGTATAACACAAAATTCTCAGGAAGGAATTTATCGATCAATTCTGAATGGGCCAGCAAAGCTTTCTGGATCTTACTGGCATAGGTGATAGAATCTAAAACTTCCTGTTGTTTCTCTTCAATTATCTTCTTCTGTTCCGAGATCACCTCTGCACTTTTTC
>DAISHL010000094.1:0-7297 GCA_036822555.1 Bacteroidota bacterium
CTATATGTCTAGATACTTCAGCTAATTCAAAAAGTAAGATACCATTACGGACGACAATACCTGCGAGGGCAACAACACCAACGCCTGTCATCACAATACTCATATCCATTTTAAAGATCGCTGTTCCTAAGAATACACCAATAACACTTAACAGGATCTCAGATAGGATCAGCACAGGTTTACCTATTGAGTTGAATTGAATAACAAGTACCAGTAATATCAATCCAATAGAGATCACTAAAGCATTGCCAAGAACTGCACCTGTTTCAGCCTGCTCTTCCTGTTGCCCGGTGAACTTAACTTCTACTGCGCCGGTTGGCTTAAATCCTTTAGCAGATTTTTGTAATGCCGCCACAACGTTGTTAGGGTTAAAACCTTCCAATACATCAGATGATAAAGTGATCACGCGTTTGTTTTGTTTACGCTTGATCCCACCGTAGGTATTCTCATAACGTACATCACAAAATGCCGACAATGGAACTGAACGTAACATACCACCCATATTCATGTCGCGGAAAATGATC
The DNA here is from genome assembly GCA_036822555.1 of Bacteroidota bacterium. Lineage (GTDB taxonomy): Bacteria > Bacteroidota > Bacteroidia > B-17B0 > Aurantibacillaceae > Aurantibacillus. Next base: position 525 of record DAISHL010000094.1, read on the forward strand.
TTCAGGTTCTTGATCTGTTCAATGTTGGTTCTTTGATCATAATTGTAACGAAGTTGTATTGGATATTCGTCATTTGCATCCCTGAATTTACTTGGATTATCAATACCAAATACTGCTTTACGGATCTCTAATGCTAACTGCGCTGTTGAGATACCCTCTCTGTTGGCACGTTCACGGTCAATATCAAAAACGATCTCAGGTTTGTTATCCACAAAGTCTGTCTTTAATTCTGCCACTCCCGGAACATTGGCTTCTTCTAAAAAGGCTTTCAAGTTCTTTGCATTCAGGATGAGCTCTTCAAACTTATCACCTTTGATCTCGATGTTGATAGGTTTTGATACCGGTGGACCGGATTGTTCTTTGTTACATGTGATCTCGGCACCTGCAATGTTCCAATTGTTACTTTGCAGTTGAGTCAGATACTTCATGGTGCTTTCTCCGTTACGTTCACTGAATTCAACAAAGTTAATGGCTATCTTTCCACGATTCGGATACGAGTTTTGATCTTCATCTTGTGGATCTGTTACACCAATGGTAACGTTGGTGATCATAGAAGATACCAAAGGATTGTTCTCGCCAATAATGGCGTTTACTTTCTTTTCTACCAGTTTCATCACCTTGTTGGTCTTTCCTGGGTCGGTTCCTTCAGGTAATTTCACATACACAAAGATGTTGTTCGGATCTCCCTGAGGAAAGAATACAACATTTGGTTTGCGAATGGTCATTAATACGATAGAGAAAATGAACAGTGCAATGGTGATGTAGATAAGTTTATAAGGTTTCTTTAATCCCCAGATCAATAGATTGGTATAACGCCTTTGAAATGCAGGCCAAGCTTTGGTTTGAAAATTCTCGATGACCTTGTATAAGAACAAGCGGTGTATGATCATGAACAGGGCAAAGAAAACCATGAGGTTACCATATGCCGGTTGTGATGACGCATGAAAGATGATGGCTAGTACACCATAAAGACCTAATCTTAACAATGCTTTTCGGGTGATCTTCCCGTATTCTTTGAACTCTTCATGATGAGGTTTCATGAAATCAACAGCAAACACAGGATTAATGATGTAAGCCACAAACAATGAGGCAAGCAGGGTAATGATCAGGGTAATAGGAAGGAAGAACATGAATTTCCCAATGAGTCCTGGCCAGAATGCCAATGGAATAAATGGTGCCAGAGTGGTGATAGTACCGCTGAGAACGGGCAGGAATACTTCTCCTGCGGCCATCTTAGCCGCGGTTTTAATGTCACGTTTGCCATTGTCAAAGATGCGGTGCGTGTTTTCAATAACAACAATGGCATCATCTACAACAATTCCCAGTGCCAATAAGAAGGCAAAGAGCACGATCATGTTCAATGAGAAATCTAAACTAGGCATGGTAAGGAAGGCCACGAACATCGATAATGGAACAGATAACGCCACAAACAAAGCATTGGTTACACCCATGAAGAACATGAGAATAAGCGTTACAAGTATGAATCCGATAATGATCGTATTGATAAGATCATGCAAGGTCACACGTGTTTTGTCTGATTGATCAGCAGTGATCTTTACATCGATGTTATTTGGAAACTCTGTTTTTTTAAGTTCTTCAATGATATTTTTGATATTATCAGAGGCCTCAATGAGGTTTTCACCGGCGCGTTTGATAACATTCAGTGTGATCACATTTTTACCTGCCAAACGAGCATAACTTTCAGTTTCCTTAGCGGTATCTTGTACAGTTGCTATATCCTTTAGGTAGTATCTTGCACCGGATTGTGATGTGATCACCAGATTCTTGATCTCATCAATGGTATGAAATTCATTCTTCACACTTAAGTTGCGTTTGGTCCCTTCCATTGGAATGTTACCGCCGCTGATGGTCAAGTTCTCACTGCCTATGGTTCTCTCAACATCCCCCATGCCTAATTGCAAGGATTGCATCTTATACATATCCAGGTTCACCTGTATCTCGCGTTCCGGTGCACCAACCATTTTTACTTCAGTGATCTGCTTTAATCCTTCGATCCTGTCCTTGAGATCATCAGCATATTCCTTTAGTTTAGAAAGCTCCATGTCACCTGCAATGTTTATGTACATGATAGGCAATTCAGAGAAGGCGAGTTCTTTTACAAAAGGCGCTCTGGTTAAGGATGCGGGCAGGTCAGACTTTGCTTCATCCACCTTGTCTTTTACCGACTGGCGTGCTTTGTCAATGGTCACATCAGTGTTGAATTCAACAATGATCAGAGACACGTCCTGCATGGAATTACTGGTAAGTTTTTTAACGCCGGGAATCGACTTTAGTTTCTTTTCGAGGGGTTTGGTTACCGTGTTCTCAATGTTTGTTGGGGAGTTACCTGCATATACAGTGCTGATGTAAAATTTAGGCACTACAATGTCAGGGAAACTTTCCTTTGGCAATCCATTGTAAGCCATAATACCGGCGAGGGTAATAATAATGGTTACAATGTAAATTGCTGTTTTGTTATTTATTGCCCACGAGCTGGGCTTAAATTCTTTAAAATCCATATGTGTTTTTTTAAATGGTCTTTATATCAAGTCTTATTCCTGATTTCTAACTTTAATGATCTCCCCTTCATTTAATCCGTCAACACCTTCTGTGATCAATAGGTCGTTCTCATTCAGGCCTTCTTTGATCTCAACATAACCGTTGTATTCACGCCCAAGGAGCACGTTACGCTTTGTTGCTTTATTGTTCTCAGCCAAAAGAACGTAGTAGCTTCCTGAAAGGTCCTTTTGAAGATAATTCAGAGGGATGGATACAACCGGTTTTTCTGACTTGTAATCGTTGATGTTCAAAATAGCGATCTGGTTAGGATGGTACTCTTTTTTATTGTCAAGTAAAATCTCAACATTGAATGTTCTGCTCATAGGATTAATGGCTCTTGAGGCATAATTGATAGGAGCAGTGATGGTATCTTTTGAATCAGGGAATTTAACGATCACTTCATCTCCTTTGTGTACTTTGAATGCATAGCTTTCAGCAAGATCCGCTTTCAGTTTAAGGTTTTTGAAATTCACAACTCTGATGGCAGGCATACCCGGAGCGGTAAGCTGACCCAGTTTAATGTCAACCGCATCTACTGTTCCATCAATAGGAGAGATGATCTTGGTCATACGTAATTGTTCCTGTAAGGCAGCCATCTTTTTTTCCATACTTTCTTTCTGTGTTTTTGCCTGTAAGAACTGAACTTCAGTACCGATTTTTTGATCCCATAGTGCCTTTTGTTTTTCATACAATTGATTTACTAATTCTGCATTGGTTTGAAGATCAGAGATCGATTGTTGGATAGCTCTGGCATCTGTTTCTGCCAATACCTGTCCCTGAGAAACTTCATCACCTGCTTTAACATTGATCTTAATGATGGTGCCAGGTATTTGTGATGATAAAGACACGTTCTCTTCAGCATCAACTCTTCCCTGAACATTGATGTAGGATTTAAAGATCGTTGGTTTAAGAGCTTTCACATCCACAAGAACAAATTTCTTAAGAGAGTCTCCTTCAAGTTTTGAGATCTGTTCGTTGATCTCACTTAGTTGTGTTTTTAGTTCGGCCTGTTTGGCCTTAAGTGCTGCAAGATCCTGTGGTTTTTCTGAACCGCAAGATGCAAGGGAGATTGCAGCGATCGTCATCAGAGTTATATTTATTTTTTTCAACATGGATATAATGATTTAATTGAATTCATACTTCTTATTTTACAAGGTTTCCTGTAGCTTTTAAATAATCGATCTTAGATACCAAGGCATCAAACACCGCATTGTAATAGTTTGTTTCGGCTTCTTTCAGAGTTGCTTCTGCATTCAGTAACTCAATGTTACTTCCAATACCTTGCTGGTATTTCTTTTGAGCAACATCATAGATGTGGCGTGCCAACTCCATATTCTTGAGCTGATTATTCACTGTGGCATATGCATTCTGATAGGATATGCTGGCCATTGTTGTTTCAAGATTCGCCGCTAATTCCACTTGCTTTAAAGTGTTGTTGTTCTTAAGAGAGGCAACCTTGGCTTGTTGTATTTTGTTATGGCGTTGCAAGCCATCAAAAATGTTCAAATTCAGTGTGGCGCCGATAAGTGCGATCTTGAACCATTTTTTTGATGGGTCAGAATCATCAAAATCAAGGAAGTTGAATTCCTGACGTTGCGCATTGTATTGATATGCACCGTATGCAGCCAATGTTGGAAGGTATCCCCATTTCAAACGTTTTACATCAATATCAAGGAGATTTTGTTGCGCGATCAAAAGCTGATAATCTGGTCGTTTAGAGATGTCAGCTTTAATGCTTAGGATGGATTCGTCTTTTTCACCAAGGTTCAATGTATCTTTAAGCGTGATCGGTTCATTGATGGCATAACCCATCTGAAACTTCAATAGGTTCTCTGACATGCCGATCAGTCTGTCGATCTTTTCTCTTTCGGTTACCAAATTATTGTACTGAACCTCTAAACGTTCAACATCTATTTTTTCCACAAATCCTTGCTGATTCAATGCTTTGGTGTCATCATAGATCTTTTTCAAACGAACTAGGTTAACGTCCAGCAATTTAACGCGCTCCTTATTGATCACCACATTATAGTATGCTTTTGATACTTGAGCCGCCAATTCAGATTTACTGCGCGTGATATTGATCTTTGAAAGATTGATGAATTCTTTTGCAGCAGTAACTCCAAAAATGTAATCGCTGCTGAAGATCAATTGTGAAGCACTAACACCAGCTGTGGAGTTATATTTTGTTCCGAACCTTACAGGAATGAAGGTGCCAGGAGGAGCGCCAAAGAACTGACCTGGAAGCAAAGAAGTTGGGATCTCGATATAATCCTTGAGGTCAATGCTACCTGAGATCTGAGGCAATCCAATTCCTGTGATCTCATTCTTCTTGTATTTTGCATTCTTCAGATCGAGCTCTGCATTGAGGTGATTCGGACTGTGTTTTAAGGCATAATCGATCGATTCCTGCAAGCTGAAACTGTTTGATTGCTGTGCCGCTATTGCCAGTGGGGCAAAGGCAAGCATTACTCGGAGTTTCTTAATCATGTTATTCTTCTTCTATGTTTTTATATTTATTTATAAGCTTATGTCCTTTTAGTGTGCAAACACCATATAAAAAATGTTCTGAGATAGCTACCTGTACATCCAGCATATTGAATTTGTCGTGGGCAAATACTTCACCGCCAAGTGTCATTTCAATATTCTCAACACGTAGTTTCGACAAAAGTTTGATGTTGATGTCTTTTCGAACCAGACCATCCTTTTGCCCTTTGATCAACGATTTTTCAACGGTCTCAAGAATAAATTCATTCTTGAATCTTTGAAATTCTTTCCATGTCTCTGGATAATATTTATACAATTCGTGAAAGACGATGGGGTTGATCTTTGAGAACATGTCACGCATTTCTTTCATCAGCTCAAAAACTTCCTCTACAACATTCGAGGCTCTTTCATAAACACTTTTTACACGACATTTGTCCTCTTCAATGTTCAGTTTCATCAACGAATGAATGATCTCGTCCTTCTCTTTGTAAAACTTGTAAATGGTTTTTTTGCTCATGCTTAAATGCTTGGCAATATCATCCATCGTAATGTTCTTGATGCCGTACTTGAAAATCAGCTCCTCGGCACCTTTTAGTATCTTTAATTCTGTTGTCATTTGAAATTGCGGTGCAAAACTATGGAAACTTTTAATGTTTTACAAGTATCCTTAATAAAAAATATTTTTCGCATCTTTACACACAGGTTGGCAAAGGAAAAACATAGCTTTTTAGACCGTCTTAAAAAATGGTTGACCACGGCATATCGCCTGGTGATCTTGAATGACGAGACCTTTGGCGAGAAGTTTTCGCTCAGGTTGTCGCCTCTAGGCTTGCTTATTACCATTGCTGCCATAACCATTGTTATGACTACCCTGGTCATCAGCTTGGTAGCTTTAACACCACATAGGGAGTATATTCCGGGCTATGGTAATGTTTCTGATCGCAAAGAATTGTTAAAACTTACCTTGCGGGCCGACTCTATTGAGCAAACCCTACAAGCTAAGGAAGAGTACATGAATACTCTGATTACTGTGTTTGGTGATAAGAAGGAAGAACGTCCAGAAAAACCTAAGAAGGATACTTTGAAAGATTATTCAAAGCTTAAGAACGACCCTTCCAGTGCTGATCTTAATTTTAGAAAGGAGATTGAAGAGACCAAGACCTCACAGGCTGCCACTGTTTATACAACAAAGATAAAGGCACTGAATGATCTTGTGTTCTATAGTCCGGTGAAAGGAATGGTAACTTCATCGTTCAACATCAAGGAAGAGCATTATGGTGTGGATGTAGTTACAAAAGCAGATGAAGAGATCAAGGCTCCATTGGACGGCACGGTGGTTTACACAGGGTTTACGGTGGAAGACGGACACATCATCCATCTTCAGCACAGCAATAATTTGATGAGTGTTTTCAAGCACAATTCCCGTTTATCAAAAAAAGTGGGCGAGAGGGTTAAAACAGGTGAAGTTATCAGTACCGTTGGAAATACCGGTACTTTAAGCAAGGGATCTCATATGCATTTTGAACTGTGGTATAACGGCATGCCCGTTAATCCTGAAGAATTCGTTGCTTTTTAAAGTACGCCCTTGACAGAAAGAGGGTATTAAAAATAGCAAAGAAACTAAGGCCGATCTGCGTTTCTAAGGTGTCTTCAAACAAAAAAGAATTTACAGCACTTTCTATGAATAATCCATACATTATTTCAAGATTTTTGTATATGTCAATGATAGG
>DAISHL010000095.1:0-7250 GCA_036822555.1 Bacteroidota bacterium
ATCCCAAAAACATAAGATGAGCAGGCGGAGAATTTTTTCGAACTCTTTCGTGATGCTTGTCGCTGAAGGCTCATCAGTGATGTGCCTGTGGGTACGGCTTTAAGCGGCGGTTTGGATTCCACCTCGGTGTATAGTACGGTGTACGATATTCTTCAGAAAGAGTCCTTAGGCCGGGTGAACAAAGATTCACAAAGGGCCTTTTCCGCTATTTTTCCCGGCTTAAAGCAGGATGAAAGGGCTTTTGCAGAGCAGGCCGTGAAATTTACAGGTGGAAGTTTGAATTTAATTGAAACGAATTACGATCATCTGATCGAAGATATAGAGAAAGAAACTGAACTGGGCGATTTTTTACAAACATCTCCTATTACAGCTATATCTTCAGTGTATAAAGGCATGCGGGGTAATGGCATTGTGGTGTCTATGGACGGCCATGGTGTAGATGAGATGTTGTATGGATACCGAGATATGGTTTATAACTTATTCAATTATCATTTGAATAGAGGCGAAAGGGATAGTTTTAGCAGATACAGAGAGGTATTGATCAAAACCTACCATCCCGATAACCAAAAGGCACTTATCGCCAATCTTGATCGTGCTGAGTCCATGGAGCATGGATTAATTGCAGGGGTTAAGCGTCAGCTGAAAAGCATTGCCCGAAAAGCGGTAAAAAGGGAGATCGACCGGCAAATGAGTTATTTGCCGCAGCATATGCCCGAGAAATTGGGTCAACCCTACGATTTCAGTGATAAAGCCTTACCGGAACGTATGGTGTATCATGAATTCTTCGAACATTGTCTGCCGGCCTTGTTACGTAATTTCGACAGGGCCTCCATGATGAACAGTGTGGAGATTCGTATGCCATTCATGGATTGGCGCTTGGTGAGCTATGTGTTTTCACTTCCAATAGAAAGTAAAATCGGAGAAGGATACACAAAGTTATTAGTTCGTAAGGCGATGAGAGGACGCATGGACGAAAGCCTAAGACAACGAACTTTTAAAGTTGGAATTGGCAGTCCAATCAATGAGTGGTTAAAAGGCCCGTTAAAAACATGGGCAATGGATAGCGTGTCTTCATCTGATGTACAATTATTTACAAACAAAAAAAAGAGTATTCAACAATTAACTTCTATTGAATTGTGGAAGGCGATTAATTTTAAGTTGATTCAGTGATGCTTAAAATACTCTATGTTTATACAACTGCTAGCGTTGGAAGCTCATCTGTCCAAGACAAAATCCAGCACCAAATTAAATACTTAAATGAAGCGGGGGCATTATGTAAGGGCTTATTTTTAAATTCTAATGTTTCAAAAATAAAAACTATTAATGAGAATATTGCGCTTCATCCTGTTCATTGTAGTAATCGTAGATGGTTTAAACATCTATATTATAGACGTAAGGTTGATGAATACTTATATGCTTTTTTAGAAAAGCATTTTGATGAGTGGGATATTATTTATATCCGATACCCTGGAGCAACAAGAAAATTCTATAAAATTACTAAGAAATACGGTTCAAAAATCGTAACTGAACACCAATCAAAAGAATTATCTGAGATTGCGACATACAAGAAAGAACACGTTTTTGGTCTCAAGCCTTCTAAACTATTAAGCTGGATCGGGTATTATTTTATTCCTTTTTTAAGAGAAATACTCTACGAAAAAAAAATTGTTAGAAATGTTTTGTCTATAGTTGCTGTAACCAATGAAATTGCTGAGCATCAAAAATTAAAAGGAGCAGTAAATGCAATAGTTTGTCCAAATGGTATTGAAACTCAAAAGTACACGTTAAGAACACCACCACCCCTTGATAAAACTATACGAATAATGTTCTTAAAAGGAACATCCTCTCTTTCAAGTTGGAATGGTTTTGATAGACTATTAAAGTCAATTGACAAATATGTCCAAAGCAGATATGATTTAGAATTAATAATTGTAGGAGGGCATCTTCCAAATGAAATAGATGAAAGACCTTACGTAAAGAAAGTTGGATATTTAGAAGGTGAGGATTTAAATAAATGCTTTAATGAAGTTCATTTGGGAGTTTCTACCTTAGAGTTATATAAAAAAGAGTTAAACGAAGCAGCAGTTCTAAAAACAAGAGAATATTTTGCAAGGGGATTGCCATTTATTTATGCATATGAGGACGTTGCTTTTAGAGATAGCGATTTTGCATTGAAATTCCCCAATGATAATTCCTTAATAAACTTTGATGAAGTAATTAATTTTGTAGAAAAACAATCAAAAAACAAGGATGTGCCTAAGCTCATGCGCGATTACTGTTTCAAATACATGGATTATAAAGGTATAATGTCGCAGTTGGTTTATAATTTAAAAAAATTGAATTCAAATTCTGTTAACTTGCAATGCTCAAAATAGCCCACCGCATCAATACCATTCAGCAGTTAAAAGATGTACCCCTGAATTGCGGTGTAGAATTAGATCTGCGTCCGCAAGGTAACAGGATCATCATACATCATGATGCCTTTCAGGAAGGGGAAGATTTTGAAGAATGGTTAAAACATTATAAACATGCGCTGATCATCCTGAATACAAAAGCAGAAGGTATGGAGGAGCGCATTCTTTCTCTGATGGAGCAATATCAGGTACAGGATTATTTCTTTCTTGACCTTTCCCTTCCGTTTTTGATCAAGTATATCAAGCGCGGGTTAAAAGACATTGCCATCCGTTTTTCGGAATACGAACCTCTGGATTTTGTGATGGGATTTGCCGGAAAGGTGAATTGGGTGTGGGTAGATTGTTTTAATGAATTGCCGTTGACTACTCAGAATTATGGATTATTGAAACAGCATTTTAAGCTTTGTTTGGTTTCCCCTGAACTTCAGGGATATGATGTAAGTAGGATCAGCGAGTTCAAGAAGAAACTAAATGGCATGGACATTGATGCAGTTTGCACTAAAAGACCAGATCTATGGTAAAGACAAATTTTGAAAATATTGATCTTTCAAACATTAAAGGTGTTTTGCTGGATCTTGACAATACTTTGTATGCTTATGATCCATGTCACGAAGCGGCTTACAAGGCTTGTGAAAATTTCGCATGGAATAAGAATTCTATCAGTCCTGAAGAATTCAAAAGATCATGGAAGGAAGCCAGAGATTTGGTTCACCAACAGCTGCATGGACAAGGAGCCTCGCATTCACGATTATTGTATTTTCATAAGCAACACGAGACTCTCTTCAAACGGAGTGATCCAGCATATGCCCTTGAACAGGAACAATTATACTGGAATACGTTTCTGCATACCATGGTTTTAAAGACAGAAGCAATAAGCTTCCTACAAAAGTTAAAAGCTAGAGGATTGAAATCAAGTTTGGTAACCGATCTTACTACACAAATTCAAATGCAAAAGTGGGAGCATTTAAAGCTTGGCAACTATATTGATTTTTTAGTAAGTTCAGAAGAGGCTGGCCATGAGAAACCAGCTGCTGCTATTTTTGAATTAGCGCTGAATAAATTGAACATGATGCCTAGGGATGTGATCATGATCGGTGATCATCCGGAAAAAGACATAAAAGGCGCTGAGAAACTAGGAATAAAAGCATACCTGATCCAGGAATAGAATACAATGATTTCAAAATTACGATCATTTTTTATAGATAAATCAGGACGAAGCAAGTTGCCAATTCTGCGTTCTAAATTGTTTTGGGCAGGGGTTATTGTAAAATTTATTCTAGCCTTATTCTTTGCTTCAACCTTTATGCGTGATCTTTTTGCGCCATTTGCGGAATATTATGTTTCGAGCGGATTTAGTAACCCTTACGATTATTTTATTGAGAATGGAAGAGGCAACGAGTTCCCTTATCCGCCTTTTATGTTATGGCTGTTCAGTATTCCGCGAATGATCTTTGCGCCATTGTGCGATACCGATGGCGTGCTTACACTGTTTGAAAGTTTCGTTTTCCGTATCCCATTATTTTTATCGGATCTAGCTATTTTGTTTGTTTTAATCAGATGGTTAAAAACAAGGATCAGGCAGGTATTGATCTGGTATTGGCTTTCGCCGATACTTATATACATCAATTATTTTCACGGACAATTGGATGTTATTCCAATTGCTGTTCTCTTTATTTCTCTGTATTTCCTGTTCAAACAACGTTGGATCGTTTCGTTTGTTTTCCTTGCATTTGCAATAGGTTGTAAGTCCAATATGATATTGGTGTTGCCATTTTATGTGATCTATGTTTGGCGAACCAAAAACAATAATTGGAAAGAGGTGTTCATGCCACTTGCATCCTTGCTGGCTGTTGTCGCCCTTATCAATTTACCATATTTAGGATCTTCAGGATTCATTAAGATGGTATATAACAATCCTGTTCAACAACAGGTTTTCGATCTGTTCTATCAGTTCAATCAAAGTTTAAGGATCTATTTTATACCGGCTGTATTTTTTAGTTTGTTATTATGGTATTACAATTTAAAATTTGTGAACCGCGATCAGCTGATATTATTTCTGACCTTTGTATTTCTTGCATTGACCTTAATGATTGCTCCTATGCAAGGCTGGTATTACTGGATCATTCCATTCTTGATCTATTTTTCAATAAAGCAGGAGAAAGAAGAAAGACAATTATTGATCCTGCTGAACCTTTTATATTTTGGGTATTTTGGTTTGATACCGGCTTGCGATTATTTTGATTCTTCTAATATCACTTCGATGAACGGGCAAATAAGCTTTCCATTCAATGGAAATCAGAAGTTGCTTGATATTGTATTTACCATCCTTCAAACCTCTTTGACCATCATGGCCTATCTGGTATTCCGAAAAGGTATCCATAACAATATTCAAACCAAGTTCCTTTCTCAGCCATATTTAATTGGTATAGGTGGCGACTCAGCGGCAGGAAAGTCTACCTTAAGTAATTCTTTATCCCTGATATTTGAAATACAAAACACCACAGTTGTTCGTGGAGATGATATGCATAAATGGGAACGAGGTGATGATAACTGGAATACCTATACTCATCTTGATCCACGTGCCAACAAATTACATCTCGACATTGATCAGGCAAAAAGTTTAAAATCTGGTAATGCCGTAAATAGTAGTTTTTATGATCACGCAACAGGAAAATTCACCCTGCCTCAATTTATCAGTTCCAATAAGCTTATTATTTTTGAAGGGCTTCATTCGTTTTATTTAAAGAATCATTCTGACGTATATGATCTGAAAATATTTATGGAACCGCAGGAAGACCTGAGAATGTGGTGGAAGGTGAAACGTGATGTTGCCAAGCGAGGATATAGTCCTGAACAAGTATTAGAACAACTAAAGAAGCGTGAAGAGGATTCATTGAAATACATTCGATCGCAAGCCTCAAATGCTGATATTATCGTTTCGTTTTTCAGTGAAACAAAAGTAGATCCATCAGACCTTAAAACTGAACCGGACCTTGCGTTGCAGTTAAGTTTTAATAATAATGAGAATATTGAACCACTTATTCAAAGTCTTCGTTCTGTTAAGGCACTTAAGATCGATCTGAATTATGTGAATGAAAGAATTGTAGTTACCCTTAAAGGAACTATTTACGGAAGCGAGCTGGATATTTTGGCATCGATGTTGATTCCTGAATTAGAAGAAGTGGGTATTTACAATTCCGAATGGAAGGATAATTACGAAGGTTTGTTACAGTTGTTCACTATTTATATTGTATTCAGCCGAATTAAGGCAGCCTGATATATGTTTGAAGAGGCCATATCTGAATTACTTTTGTTAACAGAGCCATATAAGGAACGTTCGGATCTGATACAGGGACCGGGAGGTAACACCTCGGTAAAAACACCGGATGGTAAAATGCTGATCAAGGCATCAGGGTATTTGTTCTCTGAGATGACCAATGAAAGAGGTTTTTCTGCGGTAGATGCAAAACGCATAAGCAATTACTTTCATGAGGTACAGGTAAATAATAAAGCAGAGACTGAAAGAGAATCTTTAAAAGTGATCAGCGATTCAATTCTAAAAGACAAACATGGAAATTTATTTCCAAAACCTTCTATGGAAACCGGCTTTCATGCTGTATTGGATACATATGTAGTGCATACACATTCGGTTTGGACCAATCTTGTGAACTGCAATCAAAACAGGCAGTTGTATCTATCGAAATTAGAAGAAAAGTTGCCATTTGATTTTGTGAGTATTCCTTATGTAAGTCCTGGCTTTGGCTTGTCGTATTTGATCACAAAAGCTCTAAAAGAGCATAAAGGCAAGCCCTCTGTTTTTTTTCTCGAAAATCATGGCGTTATTGCACATGCCAATGAACTAAAGAAAGTACATTTTTTGCTAGAAGAAACAGACAAAGCTATTGCGGAATTGTTTCAAATAGACAGAAAGTCGTATCCTTTGACCGGGCTTAGTGAACAAGTAAATGGCTATGTGCCGCAAAATGATTTCTGTTCTTCTGTCCTTAAAAAGAGAAAGGCTACTCGTACCATGTTTGACACGGTCTTGTTTCCTGATCAAACAGTATTCTTTAAAGATAATATCGGGAATTTGTCAGAAGAAAAGAAGATCACCTGGGATAATGATTGGCAACTGATATACAGGACAGACTTGCGTGAAGCACGTTCAATTCATGAGACCATGACGAGTTATTTGTTTCTCTATGATACCATATTGGAAAAAGGAGACACTTTAAAGATGATCGAAGGTAGTGAGGTAGATTATATTCAGAACATGGATATGGAAAAACACCGTAAGGCATTAATGAACCGTAAACAACAGGACTAAGATGCAGATCATTATTCCAATGTCAGGCTTAGGCAAGCGTTTTAAGGACGCTGGCTATGAAGACATCAAACCTTTGATCAAGGTGCACGGTAAGCCCATCATTGAATGGGTGGTGAGTTTATTCCCCGGTGATCATGAATTTATTTTTATATGCCGCGAAGAGCATTTGAAAGAAACACCTTTGAGAAAGGAATTGCAGCGGATCATGCCATCCGGTAAAATTGTTTCCATTGAAGGACATAAATTGGGTCCGGTGTATGCCGTATCTAAAGTGTTTGATCTTATCAACGACGAAGAGGAGGTCATCACTAATTACTGCGATTTTTTTCAGGTATGGGATTTTGATCATTTTCGAAAAACCGTGAAAGAAAAGCAGTCTCATGGCGCAATTCCCTGCTATACAGGGTTTCACCCGCATCTGTTACATCCCGAAAATTTATATGCCAGCTGTAAGAAAGACAGCTATGGTAATTTGGAGGAGATAAGAGAAAAGTAGTCATTTGAAGCCG
>DAISHL010000096.1:0-7239 GCA_036822555.1 Bacteroidota bacterium
TTTTTTATACAAATTTAGCTTGTTTCTAAAAAAATATACGTTTAAAAAAGTAACAAAACAAAAAAAGCGGCCCGGGAGCCGCTCAGTTAGGGGGTTAAAATTTGTTAAAGCATGGTGCTAGGGCATACATACTCGCTTATGTTGAACTTGCCGGTTGGTTTTATGGCAGAAAAACCGCCAGCCACATTTGTTAAGTTTCTGTATCCTCGAGCCTGTAAAATGGATATGAATGTCATACTTCTGTATCCTCCTGCACAATGTACATAATACTCTTTGTTCTTGTCTACCTTGGTCATGCTATCGTTAATATAATCCAGTGGAGCATTGATGGCATCAATGATATGCTCGCTGTTGTATTCGCTCGCTTTACGCACATCCAGAATGTTCAGTGTGTGATTGGCATAGCGTGAAGCAAATTCCTCAGCACTTATTGAGCGAATTGCGTCAGTTTCAAATCCGGCTTCCTTCCATGCTTTTAGTCCACCTTTCAAATAACCAATTGGGTTATCATAACCAACACGGGCAAGACGTGTGATCACTTCTTCTTCACGCCCTTCGTCAATTACGAGCAATATAGGATGATTAACGTCCGGAACAAGTGTTCCTACCCATGTTGCAAAACTGCCGTCGATACCTATGTTCACAGCATTAGGTATGAATTCCTTATGAAAGTCATCTGCTTTTCTTGTGTCAATGATCAATGCATGTAATTCATTGGCTGCAGCTTCAAATTCTTTGGCATTAAGTGCTCTTGTTCCTTTTTGTAATACATGGTCAAAGCTTTCGTAACCTTTGATGTTCATCAATACATTCTGAGGGAAGTATCCCGGAGGTGGCATAAGGCCATTCAAGAGTTGCTTTTTAAATTCTTCCTTGCTTAACGAAGGATTTAGAGCATAGTTCACTTCTTTTTGATGGCCTAGTGTGTCAAAGGTCTCTTTACTCATATTCTTTCCACATGCACTTCCTGCACCATGTCCCGGATATACGATCAGATCATTGCTTAACGGCATGATCTTATTGCGCAAAGAATCAAATAAATGACCGGCCAGTTTATCTTCCGTCATGTCTGAGATCACATGTTGAGCAAGGTCAGGTCTTCCTACATCGCCAATGAATAAGGTGTCACCTGTAAAAATAGCAACTTCCTTTCCGTTCTCATCTTTCAAGAGAAAACATGAACTTTCCATGGTATGGCCAGGTGTATGGATCAGTTTAATGGTTACATCGCCCAGTTTAAACTCCTCGCCATCTTCACCTATCATAGCTTTAAAACCAGTTTCCATTTTTGTTGGACCATAAACGATCACGGCATCTGTTTTCTTGGCAAGATCAACGTGACCACTAACAAAGTCGGCATGAAAATGAGTTTCGAAGATATATTTGATCTTCGCATTGTTTTCCTTTGCTTTTTTAATATAAGGCTCAACTTCTCTTAGGGGATCAATAATGGCAACTTCGCCCTTACTTTCAATATAGTAGGCTGCTTCTGCTAGACAGCCGGTATAGATTTGTTCGATTTTCATTGTATATCAGTTTTAATTGTGAATTGTTTTGATTATTGGTGTTGTAAGAATGCTTTACGGACACCTGCCAGAGCATGTTTTTTCATAGTCAAATCGGATTTTGATGTTCACTATCTGTTTTCTTTTTTGGAGTGAGTTTGTAATACATATAACCAAACCCAACCAGCAGGTGGAGCATAATTAGTATAAAAATGAAAGTTCCCATTGTTCCCATGTTTTGTTGTACAAATGTCGCTTCGATCGTTTTGATAAAGAATGATGAAAGTCATTTTTTTACTTGTTTAACGCAATTCGCGTTGGTAAGTAACATTTGTTACGTATAGAACAAATGTTCAAGCGAACAAAAGTTGGTCTTGATATTTGAAATTGCATAATAAAAAAAGCCCGGTACAATACCGGGCTTATAAACGTGAAGATGTTATTTTAATTGGCGCAGGCAACATTTTGCCAAGGACCTAGGTTCTCAACATTTTTTATTCCTGCACCTTCAAGCATACGTTTAGCCATTCCGGCACGGTTGCCACTGCGGCATACCAAAACCACATGCTCATATTTCTTAAGCTCATCTATTTTTCCCTGGATCTCGTCCAATGGATAATTTACTGAGCATTCGGCATGACCATCAAACTCCCACTCTTCAGGAGTTCTTACGTCTACTATGATCTCTTTTGTATTCATGGTATTGTCTTTTTTTTGTGATTCTACTTTGATCGATTTGGATTGTTCTTTGGTTTGAGAGTTGCAACTGCTTATCCCGAAAACCATCAGGAACAGAATAACCAGCTGCAACCATTTGATCGTTCTCATTTTACTTTTGTAATTTACTTTGACATACAAAATCTGTTTTAGGCACACCCGCTTCAGCGATAGCTTTAAAGCCACCTTCAATTTCCTTGAAGTTGTGAACGCCCCTCGATTTTAAGATACTGGCAGCGATCATGCTTCTGTATCCACCTGCACAATGCAAGTAGAATGGTTTCTCGTTGTCCATTTCCGCAAACCAGCTATTGATCTGATCCAATGGTTTGTTGTAAGATTCTTCTACGTGTTCTGCACGGTATTCGCTTTCTCTTCTCACATCTATAACTGTATGGTTCTTTACATCCAATTCACTGGCAAATTGCTTTGCTGTAATTCTGTTCACTGAGTCAGTTTCTTTTCCTGATTGTTTCCAGGCATCATAACTTCCTTTTAAGTGTCCCAAAACATTATCAAAACCAACACGACTTAAACGTGTCACTGTTTCTTCTTCTTTTCCTAATTCAGCAATGAGCAATATTGGTTGCTTCACATCCTTGATCAAGGCTCCTACCCATGGAGCAAAGTCGCCATTGATGCCGATGTTGATCGAACGAGGGATAAATCCTTTAGCGAATTCTGCAGCAGGGCGGGTGTCTAGCATCAAGGCATCCGTAGTTTCAGCTGCCGCTTCAAATTCGTTCTCCGATAATGCTCTCATGCCATTGTTTAAAACAGTGTCAAAGCTTTCGAAACCTATTTTATTCATGGCCACATTCATTGGGAATTATGCCGGTGGAGGCGTTAATCCATCTGTTACTGCTGCAATAAATGCTTCCTTGTTAGGTTGATTCAATGCGTAGTTCATTTTCTTTTGGTTGCCCAACGTGTCCACTGTTTCTTTCATCATGTTCTTGCCACAAGCACTTCCTGCGCCGTGTGCCGGATATACAATTATATCATCAGCCAATGGCATGATCTTGTTGTTCAAAGATTCATACAATAAACCGGCCAATTCTTCTTGTGTCATGCTTGCTGCTTTTTGGGCAAGATCCGGACGTCCAACATCACCTAGGAATAAGGTGTCTCCGCTGAATAGGGCATGGTCTTTTCCATTCTCATCCTTAAGCAAATAACAGGTACTCTCCATAGTGTGACCAGGTGTATGCAATACTTTGATAGTAACATTTCCTAGTTTAAATTCCTCACCATCCTGTGCAATGATCGCTTTGAATTCAGGATTTGCTTTTGGCCCATAAATGATCGGAGCATCTGTTTTTTTACTTAGGTCGATGTGACCAGAAACGAAATCTGCGTGAAAGTGTGTCTCAAATACGTATTTTATTTTTACACCATCTTTTGTAGCTCTGTCAATATAAGGCTGAACTTCGCGAAGTGGATCAATGATCGCTGCTTCGCCATTTGATGTGATGTAGTAGGCTCCCTGAGCCAAACAACCGGTATAGATCTGTTCTATTTTCATGTTTGTTAGTTTTATAGGTTTTAGTTTTATTTCTTGTACAAAGGTAAGTCTGTTTTTTCTGTTTAAATTGTAACAGTAGTTACACCAATTTAGTTCAAATTACTGAATGTATCAATTGTTACATTAGTGGCCTCCGCCTGATTTTAGGAACAATTCATTAATGATGATATATATTCCCATTACCAGTACAAACCAGCCAAATCCTTTTTTAAGTTTATTGCCATCAATTTTTTTAGAAAGAGCATTTCCAACGAATATTCCTCCAATTGCAAAAGTTGTTACCATGGCTAATAATTTCCAATCCATTTTATCCGCATTGGTAGATAGATCTCCAATAAACCCTATAAGAGATTTTGCTGCAATGATCAACAGCGATGTGCCAACTGCCATTTTCATAGGCAATTTACTTAGCATAACCAATGCAGGAATGATGAGGAATCCGCCACCGGCGCCAACCAAGCCCGTTAACACCCCAACAACACTACCTTCAAGTATGATCATTGGATAATTGAATTTCTGTTCTTCTGTTTCTTCAGTGGTGCCATTTTTCTTTTTCTCGCGTATCATAGATACGGATGCGGCTACCATAAGAATGGCAAACAGGATCATCATGAGAATGGCTTTTGTTACAACAAAATCACCAAGTTGGAATACCTCATTAGGGATAGCAGGAACAATAAATTTGCGGGTTGCAAATACTGCTGCAATTGAAGGTATACCAAAGACAATTGCTGTTTTTAAATTAATAAGTCCTTGTTTGTATTTTGGAAAGGCCCCTACCAAGCTGCTTAATCCAACAATGAATAGAGAGTATGCTGTGGCCATCATGGGTTCAACGCCTAATAGATACACAAGAACGGGTACTGTTAATATGGATCCGCCTCCTCCGATGAGTCCGAGCGAGATCCCGATAATGATTGATGAAATGTAACCTAGTATTTCCATAGTTTTAGTTTATAGACCACAAAGGTCGGTACACTTAAAGTGAAAAAACGGTTACAATTGTTACACTGATATCTCATCGAATAATAAAGGTAGTAAAACAAAATGACGATAATCATCGCAAATGCATGTATTCAGAGGATCAAAAAATGTTAACTTCAAGGCATGAATGGCTTAACTTCCACCGAGGCAGATAAAAAACTGAAAGAAGAGGGCTTCAATGAATTGGATTCATCGAAGCCAAAGACAGTATGGAATATAGCCCTGGAGGTTGTTAAGGAGCCAATGTTCGTTCTTCTCATAGGAAGTGGCCTTTTGTACGCACTGCTAGGAGATTACAAAGAGGGTATTACATTGGCAAGTACTTTTCTGGTCATCATCTTCATTACATTCTATCAGAGTAACAAAACAGAGAAGGCACTCGAGGCGTTAAAGCGACTATCCTCGCCAAGAGCCTTAGTGATCCGTGATGGTCAACAGATACGCATTCCCGGCAGGGAAGTGGTAACTGACGATCTTGTATTATTGCGTGAAGGTGACAGGATCCCGGCAGATGGCTTGATCATTGAAGCTGTACATCTGATGGTGGATGAATCGTTGCTTACCGGTGAATCGATGCCTGTGCATAAAACCGATGAGCGGGGATCAAAAGTGTTCAGTGGAACCATGGTGATTGGCGGTAGTGCCATGTATAAAGTTACAGCAACCGGAAACCGCACTGAATTTGGGAAAATAGGGAGGTCCTTAACATCCATTGAAAAGGAGCAAACACGCCTGCAAACAGAGATGAAAAGACTGATCAGACGGTTGTTTTTTATTGGTGTGTTCATTAGCGTGGGTGTGGTGCTGTTGTTCTATTTTACACGTGGAAATTTTATTCAATCCTTGCTCAATGGTATTTCAGTTTCTATGGCTATCCTGCCAGAAGAATTTCCTGTAGTGCTTACTGTTTTTCTTGCGCTTGGTGCTTGGCGTTTATCAAAAGTGAATGTTCTCACCAGAAACCCAACCGCAATAGAAACGCTGGGTGCTGCTACTGTCTTGTGTAGCGACAAGACAGGCACCATCACGCAGAATAAAATGCAGGTGGTGGCCATTTATGATGGTTCAGAAGTGATCAAAGTATCTGAAAATTTTACCAGTTCAAAAAATGCACAAGAAATTTTGTTGAATGCCTTCAATAGCTGTGCCACACATATAGTCGACCCTATGGAGAACGCCATTGAAGAAATTTACGCCATGAATTTCTCATTGAATGCACGGTCAGCATCAGTAAAAGAATATCCCTTCAGCAAAGATCTGATGTGCATCTCAAAAGTGTATGCTGATGCAAAAGGTGATTCGTATCTGGTTTCCACCAAAGGGGCGCCAGAGGTAATGTTCGACCTTTGTAATCTGAATGATGTTTCTAGAAAGGGTTTTGAAACTGCGTTACAACAGTTTGCTTCTAATGGATACAGGGTTATTGCAGTTGCCAAGGGTATTCACAAAGGAACGGTGTTGCCTGAAAAGCAGACAGAATTTGATCTTGAGTTGATCGGTTTATTGGCATTCGAGGATCCCATACGTTCTGAAGTTCCTTCTGCAGTTAGCGAATGTTTGAGGGCAGGGGTAAGGGTGATCATGATCACAGGTGATTATCCGGTTACAGCAAAAAGCATAAGTGATAAGATAGGATTGAACCATAATGATCTGATCATAACAGGAGAAGAATTAAAGGGATTAAGTGATGAGGAACTGAAGCAGAAGATCATGCATACTTCCGTGTTTGCTCGTGTATTGCCTGAACAAAAACTTAGGATCGTTAAGGCCCTAAAAGCAAATAATGAAGTAGTGGCCATGACCGGTGATGGCGTGAATGACGCTCCTGCTCTCAAGGCTGCAGATATTGGCATTGCCATGGGTAAGAAGGGTACAGATGTGGCCAGGGAGGCTTCGTCTTTAGTGTTGTTGGATGATAATTTTGCATCAATTGTGATGGCGATCCGATCCGGCAGAAGGATCTTTGATAATCTTCAAAAAGCCATGTCGTATATCATGGCCATTCATATACCTATCATAGGACTGGCGCTTACACCGGCTTTATTCTCTTCCTTACCATTGTTCTTATTGCCGCTGCATGTGGTTTTTCTTGAATTGATTATTGATCCGGTATGTTCGATCGTTTTTGAATCAGTAGGAGGGGAGAAGGGTATTATGGATCGAAAACCGAGAGCTGTTAATGAACAATTCTTTGGGGTACGCAAAATGATGTTCAGTATCATGCAGGGATTGCTGTTGTTCATCATGGTCATGTCAGTACATTTTATTTCAGTTCAGGAAGGACATTCTGAGAAGGAAGTAAGAACCATAGCCTTTACATCCTTGGTTATTGGTAATGTTTTTTTGATTCTCTCAGATCTTTCGAAAACACAAAGCGTATTCAAAGTGTTGATCACAGGAAGCAGATCCTTGTTTGTACTGCTGCCTGTGGTTACTATTCTACTGCTTGTGATCCTGAATGTAAAACCTCTTCAGTAATTGTTCGGATTTGATTTCCCCGTCTATGTT
>DAISHL010000097.1:0-7224 GCA_036822555.1 Bacteroidota bacterium
GCAAGCAGCTGGGGCAAATTGTTCACATAGGTATAGCTGTTACCAATAAAAAGTACCTTTTTCTTTTGTTGAGAAACTACAAGAAAAGGAATACACAAACACAGAAAAAGTGACCTGATCATCATGCAACAAAAATAAAGCTATGCCTACCACCCCCCAAGTCTTTTACTCAGCGGCACAGATCACTCAGTAATGCATCTAAATAAGTTTAAAGCTTTTCAAACGGTCCATGAACTGGTCCTTTTTTCTTCTGGAGATCTCTATTTTGCTGCCATCCGTCATTACCGCGTATCCTCCGTCTTCCTTCAAGAAACGAACCACATGATTCATGTTGATCAGATTATGATGATGCACCCTGATAAAATCCTGCTCAGGCAATAATTCCTCGTAATGCTTTAAACTTGCACTTACCATTAACTTTCGTTTGTCAGACAAGAAAAAATAGGTGTAACTTCCATCAGCTTCACAACGGATGATATCTTTCAGATTGATGATCTCGTAGGCGTTACCGGTTGGTAAGGTGATCTTTTGGTAATTATCGTCACTGCGTTTCAACTGCTGGATCAAAAAATTCAGATTCTGCATATCGGGTGCATCACTCTTACGTTTTTCTACCCTTGACACCGCATTTTTCAATTCATCTATATCAATTGGCTTCAATAAATAATCGCAAGCACTATACTTAAATGCTTTAATGGCATGTTCATTACTTGCCGTTGCAAAGATCAGTTCAAACTTCTGACCTTGCACCTGCTCCAGCAGATCGAAGCCGCTTCCATCAGGCATGGTAATATCAAGGAATACAAGGTCGGGCTTCAGGCTCTTGATCATATCAACCCCTACAGACACGCTTGTGGCCATTCCAATGATACTTAATTCAGGACAGTTCTTTTCGATGATCATTACAAGCACATCCCAGCTCTTTTGTTCATCTTCTACAATTAATGTCTTTATCATAATCTATGTGTTAAATTTAATAATTAAACAATTGGTACATATATTTCTACCTTGGTTCCAAGTGAATTTCCATTGGCATCTTCAAGGTCAGTAATTTTTACACTATGTTTGCTCTGACTGATCTCATTTAAAATTCGTAAACGCTCTTCTGTAATCTTCATACCAAGCGATTTATGCTTACTTCCGGGCATGGTGCGCTTAATCTCGGCAGCCTTTTTTCTGCCAATTCCGTTATCTGTGATGGTGCACACAATGAACTGCTCCTCATTTCTAACACCAATGGTAAGCAGGCCTTTTTCTTTACGTGATGAGAGACCATGTAAAATGGCATTCTCAACATATGGCTGTAATAACATTGGAGGCATGATGTCGTAATCCAGGTCCACATTCTCATCAATATAGATCTTATATTCAAACTTATCTTCAAAACGCATTTGTTCAAGTTCCAAATACAGCTTTAATGCTTCCAGGTCATCTTCAATAGCCACTGTTGGCTTGTCGCTATTATTCAGGATCACACGCATCAGCTTTGCGAACTTATTCAAATACTTCACTGCTTCATCACTTTTGCTATTGAAAATGTAATGCTGAATGGAGTTCAGTGAATTGAATACGAAATGTGGATTCATTTGAGAACGCAAAGCCTTTAATTCAACCTTACTGATCTCAACCTTTCTTTCAAATTCTTTCTGTTGTTTTTGCTGAATGTTCCTGATACGGATTTTAAAAACAGTATACACAGAAACAACAGAAAGCAAAAGTGTGCCTGTGATGAACCACCACGTTCTGTAAAACGGGGTACTAATTGTAAAAACAAATCGTGTGGGTTCTTTATTCCATTCACCTTCATTATTACTGCTAAGCACGCAAAATGTATAAGTGCCTGGACTTAAATTGGTGTATTTTGCAAAGGATTCATTGGTTGCATTGCTGTAATCTCTGTCGTACCCTTCTAGTTTTGTAGAATACAGTACCTTTTCAGGATCCGTTAAACATATCCCTCTGTAATAAAAGGTAATATTGTTTAAGCTGTAAGGCAATACCACATCCTTAGTAAGCAAAGTATCTGTTTCGCCTACTTTGAACTTATAGATATTGGTCTTGCTAGGAACCTTATTGTACTTATAATTACCCGGCAGGTGTTTTACAAGACCACTCACAGTACCAAACCAAACTGTACCATCAGTATCTTCAAAGATCCCATTGCTATTGAGCTCGATCCCAGTAAAACCCTCATTTTTACTATAGCTACGGATGAGTACTTTCTTTGTTTTTATATATTCAGAACAGTTGAATTCACTAATGCCTTGATTGGTGCCAATCCACAGGTTATTTTTATTCTTTGAGAATCCGATCGCATAAATGATGTCAGATATCAATCCGTCTTTTTTTGTGATCACCTCATAGGTTTTTGTTCGCTTATTAAGGATCATCAATCCGTTAAAGGTGCCTATGTACAAATGATCTCCTTGTCCTATTATAGACACCACTTCTTTCTCTTTGATATTGTTTGCTGTGCTATAATTTACAAGTGACGTGTTATTTACCTGATAGATGCCCGACCCATATGCCGCTACCCAAATAGTTCCATCCTCGTCTTCATAGATATCTGTTACTTCGGTATTTTCCGGATAATCTTCAAACGGATAAAACACAGTGTCTGCCTTAGGAAAACTTTGTGAGTTAAAGCAAGACACTCCATTTTTTCCGCTAAGCCAGATACGATCCTTACTATCACAGAACATCTTGTAGTTGATCTTATCAAGCATCTTACTTACTTGAATTCTGGAAAACGTGCTGCCCTTAAATTCAACAACTTCGCCCGATGAATAAAAGAAAATTCGACCTTTTGAATTCGCCGTACCGGATTTCACATCGTTGTCAGGCAATCCGTCTTTAATTCCATAGCGCTTAAAATAACCCTGGGCGTATTTATAGAATCCATTATTCTCGCTGCAAACATAAAGGTCTTCGCCATTTCTGAAGATCTGGAAGATAAAGGCATTGCCCGGACCATTGATCCTGTCGAACGTTGAAAATGAGTTGTCGCGATATCTGTATATTCCGCTGTGTGTGCCAACCCAGAGGTTACTTTCAGTATCCTTTGTAAGGCATCGGATCAGGTTTGAATTATTCTCATAATAAATGTTGTAGTAATTGAATTCGTTGTTCTCAAGCTTGATCAATCCGGTTTGTGAACCGATCCATAAACCTCCATCTGCCTCGTATAACAACGCTGTAATTGAATTATCGATCAGTCCGTTTTGAATATAATACGACTTGATCTTACCGGTTCTGATGTCATAAAAATTCAACCCATTGTCAGTCCCAATGGCCAGCAATGTACCCTCTTCATTCAGGGCCAAACAGCTTGTGCGGTTAGATGACAATCCATTTCTCTCATCAATGACCTTTACCCCAGTTTCTGTTGATATAAGTAATCCTTTATTGGTTGCGCAAAACAATGTATTACCCATACTTTCCAATGCCTTTACTTCAACATCAAAAACGGAATTTACCTTACTGAATTTATCCTGTTGAAATGTATAAACACCAGCATTTGTACCAATAAACACGTGGCCCTTCGCAGACCTTTTGATGCAAAATATGCTCTTATCATTGAGCAATGTATTATCAATACGTTTATTGATACGCCCATCCTCCAAAACACTTATACCATTGCGGGTTCCAACAATGATCCTTTGTTTGTCATCTTCACCAATGGCAAATACATTATTATCACTCAACCCATCCTTTGTGGTAATGTTCGTGAATTCCTTTCCGTCAAAACGGCTAATACCGCCATATCCGCCCGAATAAAGATATCCTTTGCTGTCCTGGAACATACAGTAAACCTGCACAAAGGGCATCCCATTCTCCGAGCTGTAGTTCTTAAAGAAATATTGCTGTGCGTTGCCTGAAAAGAAGCAAACGAGTATACAAACTATTTGATAGAACCTTGATTTCACAATGCTTACTTGCACTAATTTAAACTTTTAAACAGTATTTGTGAAATTTGATTAGGTAAGTGGTGGCCTTTAATTCACAATCGACCAAAAATTGCAGAAAACTTAACAAGTTTTGTTAATTACCTTAGGCTCGGGTTTGGCAAAAATTCTTACATTTATAGGCTTAAATTAAAGGTAAACATGTTCGATATTCTTAAGAAATTATTTGGCACTAAAAGTGAAAAAGATATAAAGGCCCTCCAATCCAAAGTAACCGAGATCAATACCATTTTTAAATCACTTACCTCAATTAGTGATGATGAGTTGAGAAACCGTTCTGCTAAATTAAAGGCGGCACTGAAAGATCACGTGAATGATGAGAATAATGAGATCAGCACCATAAAAGCGAAGATCAATGCTGAGCCTGATATGGATGTGAACGCGAAAGAAGATCTTTACAAAGAGATCGACGCCATTGAAAAGGATATCACAAAAAAATTAGAAGATAAATTAAATGAAATTCTTCCTGAGGCTTATGCCATTTTAAAGGAAACTGCCCGTCGTTTCAGAGATAACAAGCAATTGATCGTTAGCGCCACGGCGTTTGATACCATGATGGCCTCTACACATAAAAATGTGGAAATTGCCAATGGTATGGCCACCTGGAAGAACTCTTGGCTGGCAGCAGGAAATGAGATTACCTGGGATATGGTACATTACGATGTACAGTTGATTGGTGGTATGGTATTGCACCACGGTAAAATTGCTGAAATGGCCACCGGTGAAGGAAAGACTTTGGTTTCTACATTGCCTGTATTCCTCAACGCCTTAACCGGGCGTGGCGTACACGTAGTTACCGTAAACAACTACCTTGCAAAACGTGACTCTGAATGGAATGCGCCATTATTTCAATTCCATGGCCTAAGTGTAGATTGCATTGATCTTCATGAACCAAATTCTGAAGAACGTCGCGCAGCCTACAACTGCGATATTACCTACGGTACTAACAATGAGTTTGGCTTTGATTATCTGCGCGATAACATGAGCCGAAATGTAGAGGAATTAGTGCAACGTAAACACAATTTCGCTATTGTGGATGAGGTTGACTCCGTATTGATCGACGATGCGCGTACCCCATTGATCATTAGCGGACCAACCCCTCAGGGCGACCGTCACGAGTTCAATGAATACAAGCCTCGTATTGAGAAATTGGTGAATATCCAAAAACAAACTGTGCTTCAGTTCCTTGCAGATGCCAAGAAATTGATGGCTGAAGGAAAGGAAAAAGAAGCGGGTATCCCATTATTACGTGCCTTCAGAGGTTTACCTAAGAACAGTGCCTTGATCAAATTTTTAAGTGAACAAGGTGTTGCTCAATTGAAACAAAAGACCGAGAATTATTACATGCAGGATCAAAATAAAGAGATGCATAAGATCGATGCAGCACTTTATTTAGAGATAGATGAAAAGAATAATCACGTTGAACTAACAGAAAAAGGTATCGATTTTATCACAGGAAATACCGAAGACCCTAAATTCTTTGTGATCCCTAATGTTGGCGAGGAGATCGCCGATATTGAAAAGAATCTTACAGATCCAAAAGAAAAAGCCGCTGCCAAAGAAGCGGTGATGCGTGATTTCAGCATTAAGAGTGAACGCATCCATACTGTGAATCAGCTCTTGAAAGCTTACACCGTTTTTGAAAAAGATGTGGAGTATGTGATCGATAACGGACAGGTAAAGATTGTTGACGAACAAACAGGCCGTATAATGGAGGGGCGCCGTTACAGCGACGGATTGCACCAAGCCATTGAAGCAAAGGAGAATGTGAAGATCGAAGCTGCAACACAAACCTACGCTACCATAACCTTGCAGAACTATTTCCGTATGTACAACAAGCTTGCCGGTATGACCGGTACTGCTACCACGGAAGCACAGGAGTTCTGGGATATTTATAAGCTGGATGTGGTTGAGATACCTACCAACAGAGCGATCTCCCGTAAAGATGAGCAAGACCTTGTTTACAAGACCAAACGCGAAAAATACAATGCCGTAATTGAAGAGGTTGTAAAACTTGTTGCTGCCGGACGTCCGGTACTTGTTGGTACAACGTCGGTTGAGATCTCTGAATTGCTTAGCCGTATGCTAAAATTACGAGGCATTAAGCACAATGTATTGAACGCGAAATTACACGCCAAAGAAGCCGAGATCGTTGCGGAAGCAGGTAAGGCAGGAACAGTGACCATTGCCACGAACATGGCTGGTCGTGGTACCGATATTAAACTGGGCCCTGGTGTAAAAGAAGCAGGTGGTTTAGCCATCATTGGTACAGAGCGTCATGAAAGTCGCCGTGTTGACCGCCAGTTGCGTGGTCGCGCCGGTCGTCAGGGAGATCCGGGATCTTCTCAATTCTTTGTTTCCCTTGAGGACAATTTGATGCGTTTGTTCGGAAGTGAGCGAATTGCCTCACTAATGGATAGAATGGGCCTAAAAGAAGGTGAAGTGATCCAGCACAGCATGATCACCAAATCTATTGAGCGTGCTCAGAAACGCGTTGAAGAGAACCACTTTGGTACACGTAAGCGACTTATCGAATATGATGATGTGATGAACGCTCAGCGTGATGTGATCTACAAACGCAGAAAGAACGCATTGTACGGTGAAAGGTTGAGTATCGATATTGCCAATATGATCTATGAGATCCTTGAAAGCATTGTTGCTGAATTCAAAGATAGTGGCGATCATGAAGGCTTTAATCTGGAATGTATCCGTTTGTTCGGAATTGAAAGTCCGGTGAACGAAAGCGACTTCAGAAGCACACGCGAAAGCGATCTTGTAACAAAGGTATTTGATGCGGTTGAAGCACACTATAAATTAAAGAGTCAGGCCATTTGCGAACAGGTATTGCCTGTGATCAAGGATGTGTATACCAATCCTAACAACCAGTTCGAGAACATTGTTACCCCATTCACAGATGGCATCAGAGCCATTCAAATTGTAGCCAATTTAAAGAAGGCCTTTGAGACCAATGGACGTGACATGGTATTGAGCTTTGAGAAGAATGTGGTACTTAACATGATCGATGATTCCTGGAAGGAGCATTTGCGCGAGATGGACGACCTGAAACAAGCCGTTCAAAACGCGGCCTTGGAACAAAAGGATCCATTGGTGATCTACAAGCTTGAATCTTTCAACCTGTTCAAAGACATGATCATTAAGACCAATAAGGATATTATCTCCTTCTTAATGAGAGGTGGCTTACCGGTGCAGGATGAGGAAGAAGAGAAACGCCAGGCAAGATTTACCCAGGAACAACCTC
>DAISHL010000098.1:0-7127 GCA_036822555.1 Bacteroidota bacterium
ATAACGAAATGAAGAATCGAGGTGAGGATTTTGTTTACCTCGATTTCATTCATTTAGACAGAAAATGATTTATTGAGCATTTTCCGAATATATACAACAAGTGCATACAAATGGGATTAGACCCATTCATGAAGATGATCCCGGTGATACCTGCTCAGCATTATCTGTGTGGTGGAATCATCATCAATGAACACGGTCAATCCACCATCCAACAACTATATGCCATTGGTGAATGTGCCTGCAGCGGTTTGCATGGTGCCAACCGATTGGCAAGCAATTCACTCCTAGAAGCTGTTGTGTTTGCACACAGGGCTTATGAGCATGCCATTAAAGAACTGGATCACATCAATTATAATGAACAAATTCCTGACTGGAATGCAGAAGGCACAGAACATCCGGAGGAAATGATCCTGATCACTCAGTCAAAAAAAGAAGTACAACAGATCATGAGCAATTATGTTGGTATTGTAAGGAGTGAGCTGCGTTTGAAAAGAGCCTTCGATCGTCTGGAGATATTGTACAAGGAGAATGAAGCCTTGTATGAGAAGACCATTATATCACAAAACCTGTGTGAGCTTCGAAATTTGATATGTGTTGGTTATCTGATCATCAAACATGCCATGCGAAGAAAAGAAAGCGTTGGATTGCATTACATGGCTAAAAAATTCTGATCATGTTCGCCTCTGAAGAAACATTGCAAACACTGGAATTTCCAAAGATCCTTTCACTTCTTGAAAATTCATGCTATAGTACACATGCCAAGGCCATTGCGCGTGAGATAAGACCAACAACGGCTGCAGAACATGTGAGTTCGCTTCTGAATGAGGTTAACGAATTGTACCAGATCTTGCGGGCCAACTCCTATTTCCCTAATGCCGAGTATCCCGACTTTAAAAAAGAGGCTTCGTTTCTGCAGGTGGATGGCAGCGTGCTTACTGAAAAGCAATTGATGCTTCTGAAGCAAGGGATCGAAGATGCCAACACGCTTATCCGCTACCTGAAAGAAAAGAAATTACAATTGCCCTTGCTTTCATTGCATGTGAATGATCTCAATGAAGACAGAAAAGCAGTTGAAGCTTTAGATGCTGTGTTGGATCATGAAGGCATCGTAAAAAGTTCTGAATCTCATGAATTACAGCATATCCGTAAGAACATTATTGAAAAACGCAAAGAGGCCGATCGCAAGTTTTACAACTACATCAACGAAATAAGAAAACTGGGCTATCTGCGGGAAAATGAAGAAAGTGTTTTTAATGGACGCAGAACCCTTGCTGTGATGGCTGAGCACAAGGCCATGGTAAATGGTTTTGTTCATGGAAAAAGTGAGAGTGGAAAAACGGTGTTTGTGGAACCCGGAGCAACCATTCAATTAAATAATGAGATCACCGAACTGGAAATAGATGAGCGAAGAGAGATCCTGAAGATCCTTAGAGAACTTAGTGAATCACTTCGGCCAAACAGCCATACCTATGTACGATTCCATCACATTTTGGTGCACTTCGATCTGTTACGGGCCAAATCAAAACTGGCTGTATCTCTAAATTCCGAATTACCTGAATTGATCAAAGAGAATGGCTTCAATTTAAAGAATGCCTTCCACCCTATTCTTTATCTGCAGAACAAGCATATAAAAAAACAAACGGTGCCATTGAACATTCGCCTTGGCAAACCCAATCGCATATTAGTGATCAGTGGACCGAATGCCGGAGGTAAAAGTGTAAGCATAAAAACTGTTGGTTTACTTCAGATCATGCTGCAAAGCGGCTTGTTGGTGCCCGTTGCGCCAGGATCGCAAATGTGCATCTTTACCGAATTGATGGTGGACATAGGCGATACTCAAAGCATTGAGAACGAACTGAGCACCTACAGTGCCCGCTTAAAGAACATAAACCATATCTTGTCGAACAGCAATGCAAGCACCTTGGTATTGTTGGATGAATTCGGAGGCGGCACAGATCCGGAGCTCGGCGGAGCCCTGGCAGAGATCATGCTGGAAGAACTCATCAGATCAGGAAGCATTGGCATTATTACCACCCATTACAGCAACATTAAAATACTAACGTCCAAACTCAAAGGTGCTGTCAACGGATCAATGTTGTTCGACCTGAACAGCATGGAGCCTTTGTATAAACTATCCATTGGTCAGCCCGGCAGCTCATTCACGTTTGAAGTAGCAGAAAGGGTCGGCTTTCCAAAAGAATTGATCCATAAGGTCAAACACCGAATTGATACAGATAAATTAAAGCTCAATCATCTGATCACGGAAGTTGAAAGTCAGAAACACAAACTGGAAGAAGCCATTGAACGAAATAAAGCAGAGGAACACAAACGAATTGAAGCGAAGAATAAATACATGGCCTTATTTCAGCAATGGAGTGAGAAACAGGATAATGAACGTGAGAAAAAGATAGAATTGGCTAGACTGGCAACGTACGGACAAAGATACCTTCGTTTGCTTAACGACTGGCAGGACAAGGAAAAGAGAAAGCTGGTGATCAAACGTTTTATTGACAGCTTAACGGCAGAAAGTAAAAAGAAAATAGAGGTAGAAAAAGAATTGCGGTCGGCTGCCAACAAACAAAAGAACATCGATCGTATAAAGCCTCTCCTGAATAAAGGCACTAAGGTAAAGATCTTGAACAGCAGCGGATTTGGCGTGGTAGAAAGCATTGACGATGAAATTGCCACGGTAGATTTTGGTTCCATGAAAATGAAAGTAGGATTGGAGAACCTACTGATCTATAAAGAGCCTGAAAAGAAGAAATAAAAAAAGCTGAGTGTGACCTCAGCTTTTTATTTGTGCAATAGTGATTGATTATCCTTTCTTCTTAAAGGAAATATTCCCGAACAGATCCAGTATCTTTTTGAATACATCAAAGTATAGCGTGATCATCAATGTAATGCTCATGAACCAGATCACTCCTATATTGAACCAATAGGTAGGGATCAATGTTCCGAAGAAATTCTTACGTGGTGCATAGAAGTGAGCCCTTCCCAGTTGTGATTCTGTTGGGTCTAAGAAGATCGGATCACTTTGCTGTATCAATTGTCCGTCTTTCTCTAAACACTTCTCACCCGAAATATCATTGGCATTCTTCACCATGTTGGCCAAACTAATATTCTCATAATCTTCCTTCATCTTAATAAAGGCCTCATTGCCACCTTTCTCAGGTTTTTGCATGGCAAGCGCCGTTTCATTCTCTTTCTTTCTAGCCGCATTCTCTACATCAATATAAAACGATTTGATCTTCTCAAGGTACTTACGTATCTCTCCGGCTACCTCTGAATTGTAACTGTTCTCATTGATCTTATCCAGTGCAGAACATTTGATCTTTTTAGACACACGTTGCTCCTTCAGGATCTCATCATGTATCATTCTGATATCTGCTTTCAGATCAGAAACAGATTTACCGGCTTTCAGCGCATTATCGATCTTCACCATTTTATTGTCGATCTTCTGACGCCAGAAATTGTTCTTGTATTGAGCAATACTTATACTCTTGTGTGATTTGTAAAAATTCTTCTCGAATTTATTCTCCTTGAATTGATTCACAGCCAAAGCTTCAAACGCCCATCTGCTGGCCATGGCCTCACCTACCAATGGAACCCCACCTTGTTTCGCCAATACAGGATTCACCTTATCAAACTTTACAACCCCACCCGCCAATAATAATTGCGGAATGATCAGGAACTGGATGAGGATATAAATGGTTACCGCGCTGTTGAATGCCGAAGATATATTCAATCCTAACATGTTTGCGAAACACGATATAGAGAACAATACCATCCAGTAATCAAGATACATGCCCTTGATACCAAGAATGTAATTACCAACCAATACAAAGGTCAATGTTTGAAATGCAGATAATACGAACATGATAATGATCTTGCTCCACAAATAACTTCCCTTACTCAAATTCAGGAACGATTCTCGTTTTCTGATCTTACGGTCGCGGATGATCTCTTCCGCACTCACCGTTAATCCAATGAACAAGGCAACAACCACCGCCATGAAGATGTAGGCAGGAATGTTCTCGTTATCACTAAAGATGTATCCTTTGGAAGTAATATCATCTGTGTTAAAGTAACGCACCAGGAACGCCAAAATGAAAGCCAGCAATGGAGCCTCCAGGAAGTTGATCATTAAGTACTGCGTATTGGTCAATTTACTCTTCACATCACGCGTAATGAATACATTGAACTGCTTCAACACATTCGGGATCTTAAAGATACTTTCAGGGATCTCTGTATGCTTTTTCTCCGAGTGGATACTTTGCTCAATGATCTCCTTGTAATGTTTGTTCCATCCGGCAGGACTTACCTTACGTGTGTGTGTTAAGTTACCGTATTCATCCAATACCTTACTTTCAATGATATTGAAGATCTGTTCAGGGTTCACATTACCACAGTTCCAGCATTCCGCCTCATCGGCATTCACATGGTTCACAAGTCGCTTGAAATAACTCACGGCGTCTACAGGATTGCCATAGTAAATTGGATAACCACCCACATCAAGGATGATCATCTTATCGAACATTTTATAAATTTCTGAGGAAGGCTGGTGAATTACCACAAAGATCAATTTACCTTTCAAGGCCAATTCCTTTAAAAGGTCCATGATATTCTCAGAGTCACGTGACGACAAACCGGAAGTAGGTTCATCCACGAACAATACCGACGGCTCACGAATGAGCTCCAATGAAATATTCAAACGTTTACGCTGACCTCCGGAAATTGTTTTTTCGAGAGGAGAACCAACTTTTAAATGTACTGTTTCACTTAAACCAAGATCTGCCAACAACTCATTACATTTTTTTGTGATCTCAGCATCGTTTAAATTACCAAAGCATAATTTGGCATTGTAGAATAAGTTTTGAAACACCGTTAATTCTTCGATCAACAGGTCATCCTGACTAACGTGGCCAATTACACCTTCGATTTTATTTCTCTCAGTGTGAATATTGATACCATTGATCTTTACAGAACCGCCGCTTGGAATTTCATTTCCGTTAAGCACATTCAACAAGGTTGATTTACCGGCACCTGAACCTCCCATGATACCAATCAGCTTACCGCTTTCCTCATTGATGTTCACATCACGCAGACCAAGCTTGCCACCTCTGAATTTATATTCAAGTCCTTTTACTTCAAAAGTTATCTTTGCCTGTGACTCATCACTTAAGAATTTACTGATGATATCACTGTAATAAATAGGCTTGATACGTGAAGAACGGATAGATGAACCCGGGATCAAAATATGTACACGTTCTTTAGAAACGATCTGTCCGTTCAACTGAACCTCATACTTCCCATAGATACGCATGGCATACATACCCACACTGTGGATCTGGATCACGCGCATATCCTCATTAACACCTTCACAGAAAATGTGTTTTGACTGGTTGTTGTATCCGCCTTCCTTATTATTGATCACCAAAATATCTGGACTGTTCGGTGTGATCTCTAATGAATCTTCAACAAAGGCCTTTAAACTATGAAACTCTTCATTTGGAATGTTAAAGGTTTCAGCCACAGTGGTCACAAATTCAAATTCCTGTTCGCTGATCTCATTGCTTGAATAAATGAACTCCAACAAACGGATCAACACGATCACTTTCTGAGTTTGAACAAGTTCTTCGTTGATCTGGGTACAGATCTTTAATACCTTCACAGAGTTAAGCGATGTACGCTTTGCGCTTCCATCTTTTTTCTTGCTTGCTGCCTGATGCGTTTCAAGATACTCATCAAAGATCTTAATGTATGTTTCAACCTGCTCCTGGCTTAATTGCTGTTTTAAAAAGGATTCCACGATCAGCCTGCCGGTATTGTTGATCCCATCAACTTTGGCAATGATCGCAAACATTTGCATCAGGGCGCGTAATATTCGTTCACTCATAGTAAGTTATTTTTTTGTCGTAGGTACGTTTATAGTTTGGTAAAAGCAGGTTGCAATTTTTTTTATTTCTTTTACTTCCGGCTTTGAAAAAGAGTTCTCGGTATTATTGAACACAAAAGATGTAATGCCTTCGTCCTTCAATGTTCCAACATAATTTTTGTAGATCTCAAAAGCGAATAAAGCTGTGTACTTGTTCTTTTGTTGCTGCTTGATTCCTTTTTGAAACATACTTTTGGTGCCTGATTTTATTTCAAGATCATCTGCTTTATCGAAATACAAATTGTTCTTGAATTCAATGGACAAGTAATATCTGTTCCCAACCTTGAATAACTTGATCTGGCTTCCATTTTTAAATACCGGCGTAACCAAGCCATCAGCCAAGCTAAAGGTGTTTTGTTTTGCATCATACAAACTGTCGGTTGTAAATCCCATTTCACACGTGTTCTGGGAAAAACCTAAATCGAATAAGGTGCAAAAAAATAAAATGAGCAGTAATCTACTTTTCACGTAACTAATATACAAAAAAAGGATAAAGCCTTCACTTTATCCTTTGATTGTTGATTTTATGTTATTATTTCTGTTTAAAGCCTATAAGGATCACTGCACAACCCGAACCTGGGTTTTTATTGGCATCCAATTGTGCTTCAATAATGGTCTCTAACGTTGATTTAACTTTGAAATCCCAATAAGGAGCATTGCGTAAATTCTTATTGGTGAACAATAAATGACGGTCTTGGTCATAGATGTTAAAGATCAGGTTACCATCACTTGTTCCGCTGCAAGCAGCTAAACGGTAAGTGGTCTCTCCGAAAAAGGTCGTTTGAAATTCTGCAGTTTCTTCAGAGTTCAATAGAAACGCACGGTAGGTCTGACCATCTGATACATAAGAAGAGATGATATGTTTAGCACAGATATTGGCAATTGAATCACACTGCGCTGTTGCCTTGTTAAATGCAAAACCTAACACAAAGGCAAAAACTAGGAATTTAAATTTCTTCATGATTGTATTTCTTACGAATTGGTTGAACTGGTAATTTTATTTCTGATCTCCTGGATCTTAGCATTGATCTGATTGATCTGATCATCGCTGATCGTAACTTCAGTAGTACTGTTGATATAGGTTACTTTCTTAGTGGTATCAGTAGTTGGCTCAACAAAGTTATATTTGAATTGAACACCTTCATATACTTTTGAAAGATCATACAACAGAATTGCCAAGGCTTTTACCTCT
>DAISHL010000099.1:0-7088 GCA_036822555.1 Bacteroidota bacterium
TGAAGTTCATAACGGCCGGACCAACGCCACCACATCCGACTGACATGATCTTAAGACAAAAGCTGAATGAGATCATCAATACACTAAAAGGGATGTTCGATTATATTGTGATCGATAATGCACCTGTTGGCTTGGTAACTGATGGAATTGAGACCTTGCGCAAATCAGACTATCCAATTTATGTGTTCAGGGCCAATTATTCTGACAAGCATTTTATTCAGAACATGATCCGATTGAAAAGCGAGAATCAGATCAGCAGATTAACTGCAGTATTGAATGATGTTGATCTGAGCAAAAAATTGTATGGCTATAATTATGGCTATAACTATGGATATGGTTATGGCGTCGGATATTATACAGAAGACGGAAGCACACGAAAGAAAAACAAAAAATAATATGGAGATCACAGAATCATATTTAAAAGGATTATTTGTAATTAAACCTAAAGTGTTTGAAGATGCCCGCGGCTATTTTTTTGAAAGCTATAATAATTCTGTTTTTGAAAAGGCGGGCTTGCATTTGAATTTTGTACAGGATAATCAATCCCTTTCTCAAAAAGGAGTATTAAGAGGCTTGCATTTTCAAAATCCTCCGCATGCACAAGGTAAACTCGTGCGAGTTATTAAAGGCGCCGTATATGATGTAGCAGTGGATATTCGTAAGAATTCGCCAACCTATGGAAAGTATTTTGGTTAGGAGCTCACTGAACAAAACAAATGGATGATGTACATTCCCGAAGGATTTGCGCATGGATTCTTAACTCTTGAGGATAATACCATCTTTTCTTACAAGTGTACCAATTACTACAACAAGCCTTCTGAAGGATGTTTGTTATGGAACGATCCGGCAATAGGTATTAACTGGAATGTGAATGAGCCCTTGTTGTCTGACAAAGATAAGGAAGGACAATTGCTTAAGGATTTTTTGACACAGTTCTGATGTCTTCTTTGTACAATATCCAGTTATCACTTGTATCCCTTGTGTTCTTCAGTTTCATTGCTTCGTTACTGATCAATTACATCTTGCTGAAATTTGCACGAACACTCGGAATTAGAAGCAAGAACGCCAATGAGGTCAGATGGGATCCTAACCATAAACCTTCCTTGGGAGGAATTTCCTTTTACATTACCTTTCTTTTCTCTTTCATTAGTTTCGTTACTATTTATCCCGACTTTTCAGAAGTTCGTTGGACAGTATTCGGAATATTACTGGCTGTTTCTTTTGCTTTTTTGATGGGCTTGGCAGACGATGCTTTCAATACACAGCCCATGCTCAAACTTATCACACAGATCGTATGTGCATTGGTATTAGAGTATTCTGGCATCAGTATCAGTTTATTTGAGAATGCCCTTCTGAATTATGCGCTCACGGTGTTTTGGGTAGTGGCCATGATGAACTCATTCAATCTTTTAGATAACATGGATGGTATTACAGGATCTATATCATTGGTTCTAACTATATTTTTTGCAATTGTTTGTGTGTCATTGAAACAGAATCATAATTATCTGCTCATCTTCAATATTTGTTTGGCAGGATCCATCTTTGGTTTTTTATTCTATAACTTTCATCCTTCCCGCATGTATATGGGAGATTCAGGGAGTCAGTTCCTTGGACTTTTTCTTGCTGCCATGGGCATTGAGTTTTGCTGGAACAATCATCAGGTAGCCTTCATTAATTCTGCAGTTCTGGAGAATATCTGTTTGACATTGCTCATGTTCATATTGCCCATTACAGATACCACAACCGTATTTATCAATAGGATTTCAAAAGGGAATTCACCATTTGTTGGCGGTAAGGATCATACCACGCATCATCTGTTCTTTAAAGGCATCACCGAGAAAAGGATCGCTCTGATTTATCTTAGCATTACTGCAATATCTTCTGTACTGGCCTATAATATCATTGAAAGCCATTCTTTGGTATTGGTGTACATCAGTTATCTGTATGTTGCCATTGTCTTTTTTTCTTTGTATCTTAATACAAGGATCGCGAAGAAATAAAAATGGGTCTCACTCCTACATTGAATCAAGCAGCCAGGGCTGTACTTATTTTATTGCTGATGTTGGCAGTGAATGTGATCATTTTGACCTCAATTTCCGTTACCCCTTCCACATACGCATATAACAACAATAATTTTAATGTATTCGGATTGAATATCCCACCTAATCTTATGTTCTGTGGAGAGAAAATTCCGGGTGATAATTATGAGATACGCCTGAACCTTGAAAAGGAATTTTTCAGTAATTCCTATTGGAAGAATAATTCAGCGATCTTATTCAATAAGGCAGCAAGGTGGTTCCCTTACATTGAGCCAATTTTAAAGGAAGAGGGCGTGCCTGATGATATAAAGTATATTGCGGTTATTGAAAGTCATCTTTCAAATGAACGATCTCCTGCAGGTGCAGTTGGCTTTTGGCAATTGGTGCAAAGCACGGCTGTTAACTATGGTTTAGAGGTAAGTGATGAGGTGGACGAACGCTTGGATGTGGAGAGATCTACCCGCGCGGCTTGCAAATTGATTAAAGAAGCCTATGCAAGATTGAATAACTGGACGCTTGCCACTGCAGCATATAATCTGGGGATCGGTGGCATTGAGAAGGCGCTAAAAAAGCAGGGAACCAATAATTATTATGATCTGTTATTGAACCAGGAGACTGGCGAATTTGTGTACAGGGTTTTGGCATATAAAACACTGCTATCAGACCCGAATCATTTTGGAATTCGCAAAAAGAACATGAAGCGCACCTCAAAGATCCCAATGAAGATCTATCCAGTGGATTCAACACTTACCGACATTCGGTTTCTTGCAAAAAAAATGGGATGCAGTAAAGCCATGGTCAAGTTATTTAATCCGTGGCTCCTTGGAGAATCACTGAAGAATGAGGCCAAACGAACTTATAAATTCAGGATCCCCAAGGACCTTAAGCGTGATTATTCGGCTTATATCGCCGATCTTTTAACAGAGGATGGTTTTATCCATGCTGTTGACGAACATTCTGCGCCTGCTCAAAGTGAACAAAACGACTCTCTTCTTGTTCATTAATTCATGGGATCTGCTGTTATGATTTCACTAATTTTAGAGGATAATTGCGCATACTATGTCATCAAGTAAAAATAAAAGTACGGGTTTATCGGAAGAGATCTATGACGAGGAAGTTATTGAAGTATTTGGTGCACGCGCCATTAATTTATAGGATCTTTCCATTACCATTCCAAGAAATAAATTGGTAACTGTTACAGGACTTAGTGGAAGTGGCAAATCGTCACTGGCATTTGATACCATCTATGCCGAAGGTCAGCGCAGATATATTGAGAGTTTTTCATCGTATGCACGACAGTTCCTTGGCGGGATGGAAAGACCCGACGTTGACAAGATCACCGGGTTGAGCCCGGTAATTTCCATTGAACAAAAAACAGTGAATAAGAATCCGCGATCAACTGTAGGTACCATCACAGAGATCTATGATTTCATTCGCTTATTGTATGCCCGAGCCGGAGAAGCATTCTCTTATGTTACAGGTGAGAAGATGGTGCGTTACAGCGATGATCAGATCGTAGAGTTGATACTGGAAGACTACAAAAGCAAACATGTTTATATTCTTGCTCCGGTAGTGAAAGGCAGAAAGGGACTTTACATAGAATTGTGCGAGTACATTAGAAAAAAGGGTTTAACTAAAGTAAGAATTTATTTAGAGGTAAAGGATATTGTGGCCAAAAAGCAACTCGATCGCTATAAGATTCACGACATAGAGATTGTCATCGACAGAATTGAGGTACTTGCAGAGTCGAGGTCAAGATTGTTACAGTCTTTGCAAACGGCCATGAAACAAGGGAAAGGCACCATCATGGTGATGGAGATGGAAGCAAATGAAAAGAAGGGCAATGGCAAAACAAAAGGATATGGTTTTGGGAAATTAAGATTTTTCAGCAGGTCCTTGATGTGTCCAACTTCAGGTATATCATATGATGAACCGGCTCCAAATTCTTTCTCCTTTAACTCACCATATGGCGCATGTTCCAAGTGTAATGGACTAGGTGAGGTGTCAGAGATAGATATTAAAAAAATTGTAGCTGATCCTAAGTTGTCTATCAAAAAAGGAGCCATAGCACCTATTGGTCCGTCAAAGAATAGTTGGATATTCAGACAGATCGAGGCTATTGGCAAACAGTTTGAATTTGATCTGGACACACCATTTTCTGAGATCCCTGAAGAAGCGATCAGTGTGTTGTTATATGGAACCGAAGAATTGCTGCATGTTGAAACAGAAACAGGCACACACAATAGTACCTTTGAGGGCATTGCGAATTTCATTTCAAGACAGGCAGAAGAAGATGATAGTCCTGCCATCTCAAGATGGGTTGAGGGATTTACAAATAAAGTGGTTTGCAGTGAGTGCAATGGCACACGCCTGAAGAAACAAGCACTTAATTTCAAAATTGCAGATAAGAACATTGCAGAGTTGGCCAACATGGATGTTGTGCACCTGAATGAGTGGTTCCAGGGAATTGAAACGAAACTCTCAAAACAACAAAACACCATTGCAAAGGAAGTGCTTAAAGAGATCAGGGCACGTATCGGATTTTTGTTGGAAGTTGGTTTAGGATATGTGACCCTGAACAGGTCGTCCCGTTCTTTGAGTGGCGGTGAGGCGCAGAGGATCAGGTTAGCAACACAGATCGGATCTCAGCTGGTGGGAGTACTGTATATTCTTGATGAGCCAAGCATAGGGTTACACCAAAGAGATAATGAGCGATTGATAAAGGCATTAAAGGATCTTCGTGATGTTGGTAATTCAATTATTGTGGTGGAGCACGATAAAGACATGATTGTTGAGAGCGATTATGTGATCGATATAGGTCCGGGTGCAGGAATACATGGTGGACGGTTGGTTGCAGCTGCAGCGCCAAAGGAGATGTTGAGACTGAACACCATCACAGCTCAATACATTAATGGCAAAATGTCTATTGAGATCCCTAAAGAAAGAAGAAAAGGAAACGGTAAGAAGATCTCACTTAAGGAGGCGCACGGTCATAATTTAAAGAAGGTAAGTGTGGATTTTCCCTTAGGTCAGTTCATTGTTGTTACTGGAGTAAGTGGCAGCGGAAAAAGTTCATTGATCAACGAGACCTTGTATCCGATCCTTTCCAATTATTTCTATAGATCTGAAAAGAAACCTTTACCCTATAAATCAATTAGCGGATTGGAACATATTGATAAGGTGATCGATATTGACCAAAGTCCAATTGGAAGAACACCACGCAGCAATCCTGCCACCTACACAAAAGTGTTTGATGAAGTAAGGAGGTTGTTTGCAGAATTACCTGAAGCAAAGATCCGGGGATATCAGCCAGGACGTTTCTCTTTCAATGTGAAAGGAGGGCGTTGTGAAACCTGTGGAGGAGCGGGCATCAAAACAATTCAGATGAATTTACTTCCGGAAGTGTATGTGCATTGCGATGATAGTAATGGCAAACGTAACAACAGCGAAACATTAGAAGTTCGTTATAAAGGAAAGTCGATCAGTGATGTATTGAACATGACCATTGAGCAATCAGTGACATTCTTCGAGCATGTGCCAAGTATACACCGTCATCTTAAAACGCTCAACGATGTTGGTTTAGGATATATTACATTGGGGCAGCAGGCTACAACACTCAGTGGTGGTGAGGCCCAGCGTGTAAAATTAGCTACTGAATTAAGTAAGCGCGACACCGGGAACACCTTGTATATTTTGGATGAACCAACCACCGGGCTGCATTTTGAAGATATTCGCATATTGCTCGATGTGTTGAACAAGCTGGTGAATTCAGGAAATACGGTGTTGGTGATAGAACATAATATGGATATCATCAAGATGGCCGATTGGATCATTGACCTTGGACCTGAGGGTGGAAAGGAAGGCGGACAAATACTATTCCAGGGTACACCGGAGAAATTCATCAAAGAGAAGAACAACAGTACTGCCAAATACCTTAAGAAAGAATTCGAGGCCTAGTTAAAACGGTTTAAGCTAAAAACAAGGTATAAAAGCCTGTTTGTTGATATCTGCCCTGTAAAAAGCATGGAAATGCGCATTTTATTTATTTTCTTGCGTTGTATAAGCCTATTTTGTAAATTTAATTGATTGTATAAGTTTAAAAGTATATTCTTATTCCTTTTGTTCTTTGGTCTTGTAGCTCAATTGAGTGCACAATCCGTAGGAAGAAAACGTGAGCACAGAAACCAGCGAAAAGGTACATCCATGTTCAAGCGTGCCAAAAGTGCCGGAAATGCGGATGCTTTTGCAAGAGGCGGAACCAATAAGCGTACTTCAAAAAAGAGAAGAGAATCTACATGGGTATACAGGCCAACACCTACAAGTAAAAAGCAAAGGAAAGAGCAGAAGTATTTATTTTCAAGATACAGGACCAAAGGAAAAAAATACAGAGATGGTATACTTGCCAAGCAAAATTCATCGCGCACGGGGCGCCGTGTAAGAGGCAACAAAGTATTTCACAAACAGAAGTATTAATTAACATGAATCCCTCCTATAGCGAGGGATTTTTTATTTTTGCTAAAAATCTCCCTTATGAATGTTTTAGTGATTGGATCAGGTGGCAGAGAACATGCTTTTGCATGGAAAATTGCACAAAGTAAAAAACTAGAGAATCTTTATATTGCACCGGGTAATGCCGGCACAGCGCTTTGCGGAACCAATGTTGACATAAAAGTGAATGATTTTGAGGCGATAAAGAAATTGGTTTGGGAAAAAGGAATTGATCTGGTGGTGGTTGGTCCTGAAGACCCATTGGTGAATGGTATTCATGATTTCTTTTTGAATGATGATGTTATAAAGGATGTAGCGGTCATTGGTCCAAAAAAGGATGGCGCCGTTATTGAAGGTAGTAAAGATTTTAGTAAACGTTTGATGGAGAAGTATGGCGTGCCAACTGCCCGTTATAAGAGTTTTACGAAAGGAAATCTTGAAGATGGGTATGCATTTCTTGAGACATTGAAACCACCCTATGTACTGAAAGCAGATGGATTGGCTGCAGGAAAAGGGGTGTTGATCCTTAATGATGTGAATGAGGCAAAGGCCGAGTTGAAG
>DAISHL010000100.1:0-6995 GCA_036822555.1 Bacteroidota bacterium
GCACGCATAGCAAACCTCCAAGAATGGTTCCTGCATAATCAACAATATTGTTCAAAACCATGCTGAAGTTAGAGAAGTTCAATGATTTATGGATCTGGTCATCGAGCGCGATCTTGATGTAATTCAAATCGCCCAGGCTATTCAACATTGAATTCAAGGATGGGAATTGTATGAGTATATTGTGTAATACATCGTAGAAATTCATTTCAGCAAGCACATTGGCTTGTTCGATCATGGGAGGGAAGATCATCATGAAAAGTAAGAATACTACGGAGACCAGTAATACCAAGGTTGTGAGTGCAGCAATAGCATCCGGTATCTTATACTT
This sequence comes from Bacteroidota bacterium, assembly GCA_036822555.1. Classification (GTDB taxonomy): domain Bacteria; phylum Bacteroidota; class Bacteroidia; order B-17B0; family Aurantibacillaceae; genus Aurantibacillus. Next base: position 329 of record DAISHL010000100.1, read on the forward strand.
TCCGATTTTTAGCCGTTCAATTTGCTGTGTGATCGGTGAACCGATCAGGAATAGAACAGAAGAAATGATCAGGTAAATAACGATCTTAAAGAATACCACTGCAAGGGTCAGAAGCAGGACAACCCCCAAAACGCGCCAAAAGTAAAATCTGAATTTCATAGCATTCCCTCTAGATTATAAAGATATGAATTAATACGCATTGGTAGATGAAATTGTTGAACATGGATGTGCTTTGGACGCGTTTGGCTATTAATAGAATGACATTGCCTAAGCATTAAAATTTTTATAGTATTTTTATGTACCTATGACCATCAAGACATTTGCAATAACCTTTTTTGTTATTACCATAGCAATGGTTTCTTGCAGGTCTGTCAAAGGCTTTTCCTCTAAACCTGCAAATGCCCCATTGGCTGAACAAAAACAGGTAGATGTGGATGTGTTTGCATATCATGTGAATGATTCTGTTACACAAATTCACTACCGGATCTTGCCGGAAAATCTGATGTACAGGAAAATTGACAGTACTCAGAATTTCTATGCGACCGTTTACGTGTCATGCTCCCTCATGCCTGATATCAACAGCAGAACGATCATAGATAGCGCATCAAGTTCGGTGTTGTATAAATTCCAGGAAGAATCAAAGCCCATTCAAGGTACGTTTAAACTTAAATTAAAACAGATCGATTATGCTTATTTGGATCTTTATGTAATAGACAAGAACAAGAACATCAAGTATTCAAAACCTATTTATATCAATAAACGCAACAGGTCTGTTGATCAGAATTTTAGTATTAGAACTGATGAGGGCTTGGCTTATGCCACCAGTTATGAGAAGTTTAAAAAAGTAGTAGTTAGATCTCAGAGAAACTCAGGTGCCAAGCTGACCATCGATTGTTTTTACAAGGAATTTCCATTGGCATTGCCGCCATTTTCTTCACAGAAAACAGATGAACTGAAGTACAAGCCCGATAGCAGCTTTACAAGATATTTGGATAGTACGCTTGTTCTTGAAATGCCGGAATATGGGTTCTACCATTTGCGTTCAAGCAATGAGCTTAACGAAGGTTTATCGCTGCATACCTATGAGAGATCGTTTCCGGGTGTGAGTGATGTAACAGAAATGATCAAGTGCACGAGATACATCATGAGCAAAGAGGAATATGAGAATTGCATGAATGCTCCAGATAAAAAGGCATGTATCGACGATTTTTGGAAGGCCATTGCAGGCAGTAATGAGCGCGCCAAGGAGTTGTTGCGCAAATATTACGGGAGGGTGAAGGAAAGCAATAAGCGTTTTACAAGCTACACGCAGGGATGGAGGACAGATAGAGGGATGATCTATGTGGTCTTTGGAGAACCTATCAATATTTATAAAAGTAAACAGGAAGAGATATGGATCTATGGTCCGGAAATTGACGTGAACACCTTAAAATTTGTATTCAAAAGAACAGAAAATCCTTTTTCATCAAACGACTATATTTTGCAACGTTCATCACTTTATAAAGAGTCGTGGTATTCTGCGGTAGACTACTGGCGTCAGGGTCGTGTATCGGTTGACCGTTAACGTTTATTAAGGCTTTGCAATTGGCACAATTATTGCAAATTCGGTTATTAAAAGATATATTTACCTAAATTTTGTTTCATTAAACTCTCAAAGAACATGAAAAAACTATTGTCAATTGTTTTTATTGCAACTTCAGTGTTTGCCTATGCTCAACCCGGTAAAAAAGGGAAGGATCCAAAAATGGCTCCTGAATTGGTGCCCGGGTATTATGTAACGGCAAAAGGAGATACGGTTAAAGGCGAAATCCAAACAAATCTGGAGAATGAAGGCGAATTATATAAGAACATCTATTTCAAAGCTCCGGGTGCAGCCAAAGTTACTGTTATAACAACCAAAAAGGCCAAGGCATACGGGTATGGCGATAATCATTTCATGATGACAGCCTATGATGCTCAAACAGAAGTGTATTTTCGTTATTTGGCAAAAGGCCGTTTAAATCTTTTGGAATTTAAATATCCTACCACTGTTGCCGGAAATCCAACAATTGCAGCAGAATATTACATTCAGGATACAAAAGCAGATGAAGAGAATAAGGACTTACGCGAATTGAAGAAGTTAAATGAGAAATTCTATAAGAAGGAATTAAAGCCATACATGAAAGATCAGCCAATGATCTGGAACGACATGGATAAATTCACATTTAAGCCAGATGCGGTAGCTAATTCTATCAGAGAATATAACAGATTCTACGAAGGCAACTAAAGAATACCAGACCCATTAATAAAAAAAGAGGCTTAGGCCTCTTTTTTTATTGGTTCAAAAATCCCTGTATCTGCAACTCACACACCCTTTGCTGATCTGGGAGAATGAAGTTGCCATTGTCATCGAGTATTTTATCGATCTGAGAAATAGGAAGTTTATTGTAATACACATGCATCTTTAAATACTGCAACACCCCCGTTAAATGATCCATGCCGCGCAAATTTCCGGCTCTGCCACTGCTGACACCAACCAGGCACACCTTTTTATTGGTCCATTCTCGCGGATGAACACTATCCAAAAACACCTTTAAGATCCCCGGAAAACTTCCATTGTATTCAGGAACAACAAAAACGAAACGGTCAAACTGCCTGATCTTTGAATCAATGATGGCTTCAAACATGGGTGTTCTGTTTCCAAAGGTCTCAGTATACATCATGTCTTTTGGTAATGATTCAAAGCTAAATATTTCAGTGTCAACACCATTATTTTTAAGAATGTCGGCATACAGTTTGCTCACCTTTCCGGTGTAGCTATCAGGACGATTAGTACAGCTAAAAACTATTATTTTTCCCATTAAATTATCACCACGTTTTACAATTTAGGTTTACGTTCTTGTTCAAAACTCGGTCAATGAAGATTGCCATATTAGGTTAACTTTACAAACAAGCAAAACCAGATTTTGTTGCATTTTTATGAACATTACGTACTACGGCCATTCGTGTTATTTGGTAGAGGTTAACGGAAAAAAATTAGTATTCGATCCGTTCATCACCCCAAACGAGTTGGCAAAAGGAATTGATATCAATAAAATTGAGGCAGATTATATCCTGATAAGCCATGGGCATGCCGATCATATAGCCGATGCAGTGTTCCTTGCCAAAAAAACAGGGGCCAAGGTCATCAGCAATTGGGAGATCACGGTGTGGTTGAACAACCAAGGTGTAGAAAATACACATCCGATGAATATTGGCGGAAAGGTGAAGCTCGATTTTGGTAATGTGAAATGTGTAGCGGCAGTGCACAGCAGTAGTATGCCAGACGGAACTTATGGGGGAAATCCAATGGGGTTTGTGGTGGAGACAAGTGAAAAGAACTTTTATTATGCCGGTGATACTGCTTTAACCTACGATATGAAGTTGATAGGAGAATACAGGCATATTGACTTCGCCTTTTTGCCGATTGGCGATAATTTTACAATGGGGGTAGACAATGCCATCATTGCCTGCGAATTCATTAACTGTAACAATATCATTGGTATGCATTATGATACGTTTGGTTATATTAAGATCGATAAGGAAGAGGCCGTTGCTAAGTTTGAACGTGCAGGCGCCAAGCTAACATTAATGGGCATAGGAGAAACTTTAAAGAAGTAAAAGTAAAAATCAAGAAATACGATGGGAAAAATAATTGCAATTGCTAATCAAAAAGGTGGAGTAGGTAAGACCACATCTGCGATCAACTTGGCAGCCAGTTTAGCGGTATTGGAGTATAAAACCTTGTTGGTGGATGCTGATCCTCAGTCTAACGCTACATCAGGTGTTGGAATAGATCCGGCAAATGTAAAAGCAGGTTTGTACGAGTGCATCATTGACAGCGTACATCCTAAAGATGTTATTTTAAAAACAGAGACCACTAAATAGTGGTTATTGCCAACAAACGCAGATCTGGTTGGGGTTGAATTGGAACTTGTGAACTTAACGAACCGTGAGTTCATGATGAAGAAAGCACTGGATAAGATCAAGGATAAATATGATTTTATTATTGTGGATTGTTGTCCTTCTTTGGGTTTAACAGTGATCAACTCATTGTCTGCTGCTGACAGCGTGATCATTCCTGTGCAATGCGAATATTTTGCATTGGAGGGTATGGGCAAATTATTACAAACGATCAAGATCGTTCAAACGCATTTGAATACCAATCTTGATATCGAAGGTGTGCTTCTGACCATGTACGATGGCCGTTTACGCCTGGCTAATCAGGTGGTGGAAGAGGTAAAGACGCATTTTCAGGATATGGTATTTGATACGCTCATACACAGAAATACTAAGTTGGCTGAAGCACCAAGTTTTGGAAAAACGATCATTATGCACGATGTGGCGGGCAAAGGAGCCAATAGTTACCTGAATCTTGCCCGTGAGATCCTTCAGCGAAATGGTATGACCAAGATCACTGATAAGAACCGAACCATCAGTGTTAATGAAGAAGAAGAATTAAGTGAAGATATTTAAGCGAAAGATAATTGAAGTTAGAATTTAGAAGTAGGGAAACAAATGAGTAAGAAGCCGGCATTAGGAAGAGGATTGAGCGCATTATTAGAGAATGCGAAAACAGATATTACCACAAAACATGTTGGAGAAGGCGCACCAACAGTTAATACCGTTTCAATGATCAAGATTGCAGACATTGAAACAAATCCATTTCAGCCACGCAGCAATTTTGAGGAAAATGCATTGCAGGAGTTATCAGACAGTATAAAGCAGCACGGCATTATCCAGCCTCTCACTGTGCGCAAACTTGGATATGACAAGTATCAATTGATCTCAGGTGAACGCCGTTTCCGTGCCTCACAAATGGCAGGATTGAAGGAAGTGCCTGCTTATATTCGCGTTGCTGATGATCAGGCCATGCTGGAAATGGCTTTGGTAGAGAATATCCAGCGTGAGGATCTTGATCCGATAGAGGTATCCTTGTCATACAAGAGATTGATCGATGAATGTAATTTAACTCAGGAGCAACTAAGTGAAAAGGTAGGTAAGCAACGTAGTACAGTTACCAATTTCCTGCGTTTGTTGAAACTACCGGCTCCAATTCAAAAAGCCTTACGTGATCGTGAAATAACCATGGGCCATGCAAAAGCCCTTATCAACATTGATAACGAGGACAGACAATTGGCAATTTTTGCGCTGGCCTTGGAGCAAGACCTTTCGGTACGTCAAATTGAAGATCTGGCCAGGGGCGAAAAAATAAAGCTAACACCAAAAGTTACAAAAGTAGATAAGCCATTGACCATTGAAGACAAGGCTATTGATAAAAAACTTGAAGCAATTTTTAATAAGAGCTATAATTTTAAGAGAGCAGCCAATGGAAAAGGAAAGATCACCTTATCGTTTAATAACGATACGGAGTTAAGTCATATCCTATCATTTTTTGGGATCGATTAATAAGAGATCAACAATAAAAAAGCCCTTGTGAATCACAAGGGCTTTTTTATTGGGGTATTATTTATTTATAGGTCTCTGTAAGATTGCTTGGTGTGCATATGATAAAGTCACCTGCGCCTTTGCTTTCTTCCTCAAGTTTTCCGGTGTCCTTTTGTTCTGTAGATGAAATAACAAACACTTTTAAATTTGGATTTTGTTGTTTAAGATACCACTCGATCGATTGGTGGTAATTGCTATGGTAAGCACCGTTGTAATGGATAAACAGTTGTCCCTTACTCCAGTTCTTTAAAATGAAATGAGCCATGGTAGCATCTTTGATGGCTTGAGATTTAGGAAGGTTATCGCCTCCATGACCACCGGCACTTTCAAAAATATCTTTATAGCATTTTAATGAACCATCATATTTCATTGGTAATGGCGCGATCCATTTTTTTGCTTCTGCATCAATGCTATCCAACGAAGTGATCCCTTTAGAATAAACCATGTTGGCATAACGGCGGGGAATATTCGCTGCAACAAAATTCAGTTTGTTCGTTTTTGCAAAGTCAAGCAAAGGTTTGTAGTCTGTTGCAAAATTGGTCCATAGTTTTACTTCATCTTTGAATGTCTTTTCAGAGATCTTTCCTTGCAAATATTCTGTGATGGCAATTTGATCGTCAGCTTCAAACATTTCGGCACCTAATACCAACTTCTCCTTTTTTTCTTTATACAGATCATTCGTTATTTCCTTTTGTAACCAATGACAAATAGGATTGTCATGTAATTCACCAAACAAAACGATATCTGCCTTTTTGGCTTCGGCAAGCATTTGTTCGTAATTGGCCTTTTCTCCTTTACTATTGTATAATACATAAGGATCTTTGCCGGTTTGGCTGTTTGAGTAAAGTGTGCCTAAAAGGGCAGCAGCAAGAATTGTTTTTTTCATAAGTTAATTTTAAGCGATAGCTTCGTTAATGTCAGGTAATTTTCCGAATCTCACAAGCGTTCTTACATGTGATGACAATGCTTGCCAGAAGGTTTTGTTCTCCTGATAAGGGATACCAAATTCTTCAGCCGTAGATTTAACGATCTCGGATACCTGAGGGTAATGTACATGGCAAATCGTTGGGAACAAGTGATGTTCTACCTGGTAATTCAATCCGCCAAGATACCATGAGAGGAATTTGTTGTTACGTGAAAAGTTAACGGTTGTATTCAGCTGATGCACGGCCCAGTTGTTCTCTATCGTTCCTTCATTACT
>DAISHL010000101.1:0-6990 GCA_036822555.1 Bacteroidota bacterium
GATTTGTGAATTTTTAATATGAAGGGTAAGAAAAGCGTGTAACTAATTAATTATCAAAGGATTTTCTTTAAGTAGAGCACTTCACCAGTTTCAGCTACCAATATCTGCACAAAGGGATCAGAAATGATCATCATCTTAAAGTGATACTCCTTTTGAAGGTATTAGAATTTGATACTGATGGTTTCCTGAAGAAAGGTATATGCAATTTCAATGGGCACCTCTGCATGTTCAAACTTGATCATACTGCCAGTGAATTCGAGTTCAAATTCTTCGATGACCGCGGTGTTATTGGCCAGCATGGTAGATGGGCAAATGTCACACACATGAAGCTGACCCTCAGCTTTTTTCTCTAAGGCACAATTCACTTTCCATTTATCTTTAATGTTGCTTTCCTGAGCTTTACCGATTAAGGAAAATAATATGACCAAAAACAAAAGTCGAATTCTTATCATGGACCAAAAAAAAAAAAAACCGCCATAAGACGGTTTCTTTTGTTGATATAAATACCTAAATCGGCTTAGTTGGCACCACCATAAATTTTGGTGCCTGCAACTTGTCCATTCTCGTCCCAGCTGGTCCAGGTGCCGGATTTGTCGCCATGACTATAGTTCATTTCCATTCTCTTTTTTCCTGATTCGTCAAAAATGGTCCAGGTACCGTTCTTTTTTCCGGCCTCATAAAAACCGATCGCAGAAGTAATCCCTGTTTCTGTATATCTCGTCCACTGACCATTCTTCAATCCATTGGCCATCATGCCTGCTTCCATAATTTTACCTGACGCAAAGAAGTAGGTTGCTTTGCCATTGATCACACATTCCTTAACTTCCATTTCTGATCTTGTGCCGTTATTCATAGAAGTAATGATGCCTGAAAACAGGTTTCCTTCACTGTCAATATAAAGACCCTTTTCATTTAACTCTTGCGCATTTGCTGCAACAACAAAGAAAAGGAAACAAACGATCGCTATTTTTTTCATGGTGTTTGTATTAAGGATGAAACAATCAAACTGATTTCTTATTACAAAAATATTGAATTAAAATACTGGTAATGTTATGGAAACGAAAAATTAACCTAAACTTTACCTTTGAAGATGCTATTTTGGCTGAAACGCTTTACAGATGTGGTACGCAGGCCTAAAGTGATCTGATCGTAAGTTCGTTAATCGTGCCTAGCTGAGATGTCTTAACGATCTTTTCTTCGAATCCAATGGTACTGAGTTTAAGTGTAAGGTCTTCACCTTGCTTAACCTGCAATTGAATTTGTCCGTTGAGATCAGTAAAATATTCCTTACCGGTTTCTGTTACAAGGATTTTTGCGCCGGCAAGCTCTTCACCAGAGTCACTGGTAACTTTAATGAATACATTTTTCAATTGTTCTTTACTACCGTTCCTTGAGTCACCAGCAAAGGTGTTGAACGAGAGTAGAAAAAAACTTAATATGTAAATTATGTGCTTCACGTTGCAAAATTAACGCTGAAGCAGAACACTAACTTTAACCCAATGTTATCAAAAGGTTATGACTTTACCTTTTCAGGCCCATATTAAAAGTAGATATTGTTGTTTCCTGATTTGATGATCGTCGATGAGATCCTTTTCTTTCTCTGTTCAATCAACTTCCTTCTTCTTGAAAATGAATTGGTATTCTGTTATGTTTTATCGGCCGGTTTAGAGTCTTTTAAAAAGATACCGCCCAATGTAGGGAATACTACGATGATCATTAAGATGATAAAGGCTGTGATATATTCCGGACTGAGCAAATGATGGTTGTGTAAGAATCCTGTAATACTGGATTTGAAGATATAGCCGACGATCACAAGTGATGCTGCAAACATGGCAAGTCCAAACTTTGTATATGTTTTTCTGCTTGCACGGTTTTTGAGTTGTATGGTTTCCATAATGTATACGTTTTAAATGTTAATCAATAATTGAATTGTCATTGAGGCTGTAGATAAGTATAAACACCAGAAGTATGATGATGAATGTTAGCATTGTCAATAAAGTAAGTCTATTAAGTTTTTTATATAAATGGTGGATAGGTCTTCAAGCTCTAGCATGTTGTTCTTGAATGATCTGATGGATGATTTTTTTATTTCCATTTGATCATTGTTCTTGTATCGGATCAGACAGGTCATTTTTGATAATTGCTGATCATTATGGCCACGTTGATCTTTAGGATCAATGACTCTAACTTTTTGTTGATGCCTGTTTTATTCAATTCCATGGGATGTTGTTTTATATTATTATATCAATGATTCGTCTGATCGGTATGCATATACCTGATTTAAGAAGGATATTCTTTTCACAAACTGCCCAAATAGTGGTCTCGGTCATCTTATAACCCACATTATCCATGAACAGTATTTTACATTTAACCTTCTCCATGTTACCGAGAATAAGGGCTACTTTTAATTTGATAAGAATATCGCCCAGTCTTTCTTTATCCCTGTTCAGATCTTCATTTGGCCAGCTTAATTCCGCGATCTTGGCTTTATCTATTAATTCTATATGATATGTAGTTTTCATCTTTTTATTTATTTTACGGATATAGAACCTGAATATGTTTATTTTTCGATATATGGTTACATACTTTAGGAGTATGGCGTTAATTCAGATGAATAGGGGTATGATCGAATATGGTCTTGTTAAGCCATATTTCGGCGGATAAAAGGTTTGTGAAGATCATGATAGGATAATGTGATCTGTTGCAATGAAGATAGTAACGCTGTAATAATTTGTTCTGTGGTGATGTGACCACAATTGCCTCAGCTATTATGAGGTGTTTTATTTTTTGGAAGTGATTGATCTTTTCCAACATTGCCTCCATTGAAATGTAAGACAACTCATTTAATTCGAATATCAATTTGAAACGCTTGCCTGAGGAAACAATTTCAAACATTGAGTACAACTCGTTCATCTCAGTAATATCAATATTGGCAGTATTTGATATGATCACATGCACAGTATTCTCATTGCTGCTATAACATGTGAGTGATGGTGTGATAATTCTTCTCATAATAAAAAAGAGGAGCCTTAATGGCTCCTCTATTAGATTAGATATTGATCTATTTTTCAATTACAAACTTTTTGGTGTAGGAATTACCATTATGCTTAATGGTCAAGAAGTATACACCAGGAGCAAATTCGTCTACGTTAAGAGTATTTACACGGGTCTGGTTAGCCACTGAATCAAGTTCAGACCCTTTGATCATAAGACGACCGGTAATATCCCTGATCTCTACATTTGTTTTGCCATTCACAAAACAATAGTATTCGAATGTAATGCCTGATCTGGCAGGATTAGGATAAACATTCAGATCAGATATACTTTGTTGTACGTCTAGCATGACTTCTGATTGAGCGATACCTCTGTTGCTATTATTTGTACAAACTGTTGATACGTTGCAAGCCCCTAAATATGAGCCTTGAGCTAAATGTGCAGGAACAGCACTTGCGTTGATGCAAATAGTTTGTGGATTTTGATTATTTCCCGGAGGAATATGGCATACTTGTACTTTGGCCACATTGCTGTTACCCGCATAACAGATCACATTTATCGCACATACTTTAACAGTACCTGAAGTGCTACAACCATTAGCGTCGGCAACCGTTACTGTATAAACAGTTGTTACTGAAGGACAAACGATGGCATTTGGTTGATTCGTGTTATTTGACCAGCTATAGTTGTAGTTTGGAACTCCGCCATTTGCTGCTGAAGTTATATTTGCAAATGAGCTAGGAGTATATCCATAATATACAACCTGATTAGGACCCATATTTAAAGTAAGTTGTGTAGGTTGTGTAATATTAGCATTGCCACCAATGGTACAGCCATTCGCATCCGTAACGACCACATTGTAATTACCGGCGCTAAGGTTAGTGATATTAGAACTGGTAGAGTTGTTAGACCATGAATAACTATACGGGCTTACACCGCCACTTACATTAGCAGATGCAGAACCATTATTGCCACCAAAGCAACTAACACCATAACCATTATAGTTTCAAGTAGCAACATTATTGCTCAACGCAGAAGGTTGTGTAATGTTAGCGTTACCACCAATGGTACAGCCATTCGCATCCGTAACTACCACATTATAATTTCCTGCGCTAAGGTTACTGATATTAGAACTGGTAGCGTTATTAGACCAGACGTAGCTGTAAGGGCTTACACCGCCAGTTACATTAGCAGAAGCAGAACCATTATTGCCACCAAAGCAACTAACACCATAGCCATTGTAATTTGAAGTAGCAACATTATTACTTAATGCAGCAGGTTGTGTAATAGTTACATTGCCGCCAACCACACAGCCGTTGGCATCTGTAACCACAACCTTATAGTTTCCTGCATTTAAATTGTTGATCGTTTGACCAGTACCGCTGTTTGACCATGCATAGTTATATGGACTAACACCACCTATAACATTTGCAGAGGCCGAACCATTATTACCCCCAAAGCAACTTACACCATAACCATTGTAATTGGAGGTTGACGGTGTATTTAACATTGCGCTTGGTTGAGTTAAATTTATGCTTCCGCTTGTTGTACATCCGTTGGCATCTGTTACAGTTACGTTATATGCACCAGCTGTTAAGTTATTCGCAGTTGAGCCGTTGGTGTTGTTTGACCATGCATAGCTATAGGGCTGTGTGCCTCCATTTGTTGTTACTGTTGCAGAGCCATTGCTTCCTCCATTACAGCTAATTCCAAAGCCGCTAAAGTTAGAAGTGCTGATCACATTTGAAAGTACTGAAGGTTGAGTGATTTGAATGAATATAGATGTACTTGAACACCCTTGTAGATTTACAACTTGTGCAGTTACATTATAACTTCCAGGTGTTAAGTTGTTGAATGAATTGCTTGAACTATAGCTAGCGCCACCATTGATGCTATATACCCAATTTCTATTTGCTGGAGACACAAGAATTGAACCATTACCTAAACCATTGCAAGTTACATTGTTTGAACTTATATTGATCACAGGGATGGCGTTGATCGTAACATTGTAATTTGCTTGAGAACCATTGACGCAAGCAGAAACTGGAATAACTGAGACTAATCCGCTACCAGATGTCCAATTTACAGTAATATTTGATGAACCTTGTCCACTTGTAATAACGCCACCGGAGACACTCCAGTTGTAGGAAGTTGCTCCACTCACGCCGGAAACATTGTAGTTTGATGAGCTTCCTGAGCAAACTTTATTAGCACCTGAGATCACAGCTGATCCAGATATTGGAGTACCCCCACCGGTTACATTCAGCTGATATGCTCCTTCACTTGCAGTGCCGAAGCCTTCAATGGTCACATGATATGTGCCCACATTAAGGTTGGCAGTTATTTGTGATTGTAGTCCGCAGAAGTCATCATTCAATGCTAATGTTGTTCCTCCGCATGCTTGGGTCGTAAGGTACATGTATGTATCCCATGTAGTATTATTACATAAAAAGAATACATATGTTCCCGGACATGTAATGTTTACCTGATAGGTGCGCTCATTGCTTGATCTGAAGGAACAATCATTGCATGCATTTGCAGTAGTTGAACTATGGTTGAAAGGCGCTGTGAATGTAAAGTCGACACCATTAACAGGACCAACACATGGTGCAGCGCACGTTAAGGAGATGGTTGCATTGCTGCCATTGGCATCTTCATCATCAAGCATGAAGTAGTAAGTTACGCCAGCTGTTAAGTTAAGTACGGTAGAATAGGAACTTAACTGAGATATGTCTGTAACGAAAGTCCATCCTGAACTATTACAGCCTGATGATGCAGTCTTGTAGAATAGATCAATCCAGCCAGAGTTGCTAGAGTGGCTTACCGCAATATTATGCAGCCCACTTACAGAAGGTGTATATGAGAACAATCTTTCACGGCCAGGTGTAGGAAAAGGGCCGCTGAAATTAGTCCATGCTCCATTGCCGGAAGTTATATTGGCGTTGATTGTACCATTACAAGTAAGTGGAGTGATATTACTGCAAGGATTATAACTAATTATGGCACCTGCTCTCGTAACGGTAACGTTCATGTTACTCTGATTTGATGCACATGAAAATTGGTCCAAGAGGATCCTTAGTGTGCCTGAGAATGTAGCTGTCTATGCTATACTGGATTGCAAGCCGCAAAAGTCATCATTGTATCCAAGTGCAGAACCTCCTGTATTATTATAGAGGGTGAGTTCTGTATCCCATGATCCGCCACCGCAGGTAGAAAAAGTATACTGGCTGCCTGCTACTACCGGAATGGTCACATATTCACCTCCCCAAACAGAGCCAAATACATATGATTGCCCAGGATTGAGTGTTGTAATGCTGGTATAGAACACATTGTTATTGGGGCATTGAGCATGAGCTTTAGGAACCAGTGTTAGTGAGAGTAGTAACAAAAGAAAAGCGGTGAAAGAGCGTGGCTTTATAACCGCTATAGTATTTTTAGTTAGTGTTTTCATGATCGTTACAATTATTCATTAATAACCCTTTTAACTCTTTTTTTTGCTATCTGAATTATTTACAACATTCATTTTGTTGTATTCTTTCTGATGGCTGTTGATCCAAGCCTGCTTTTTCATGCGGTAGTTTTCATTGTCTACCAATGGATCCCCGGGTTGTTCAAATTTGGGAAAGGATTGTATATCGGGAAAAATGATAATTTCTCTTTTAGTAGGAGTATGTTGATTTGTACTCTGTCGAGATAATGACTGCGATTGCTCATCAGAAGAAATTACACCACCCATATTATTATAGGCTTCAGGGTTTTGCTTTATCCATTGAGTTTTGAAATCGTCATTTTGGAACTGAACTGATGTTTTGGTATTCTCAGAAGTCTTGCCAGGTTTACTTTGAGCGTGCCCTGTCATATTGATTAGGCATAATGCCAACATGAAGAGTCCTGTTTTGATTTTTAGTGATAAAATATTTTTCATGGCTTTAATTTTAATTATTATTTGAATGTCCGATTATATACCTAAAATGATTAAATTCGCACTATGACATT
>DAISHL010000102.1:0-6989 GCA_036822555.1 Bacteroidota bacterium
CATACTACGAAAAAGTATTGGCAGTAGTAAAGCCTGAAGAAAAAACAGGATCGTATAAGAAAGATGTGGTTGAAGCTTACGAGTACTTGGGATCATATTATGTGAACACCAAAGACAAGGCTAATGCAGACGCTACCTTCACAAGCTTAAAAGAAATTGATCCGAACAACATTAAAGTGCAAAACTACTTTAACCCTAAAGCCCCGCAAAAACCGGCCGGTACAAAGCCTGCGAGCAAATAAAAAAAGCAAGTGAATTAAAAAGCCCGAAGAATTTCTTCGGGCTTTTTGTTTATACTAATTAGATACCATCGTACTCGCTTTTTACAAAGTCCATGAGCTCCTTTACATACGCAGGAGAAAAATCAAACTTGATGCCTGCGGTCTCATATACCTGCGGGATGGTTTTGGTATAGCCCAGACTTAAAGCTGCCTTGTATTGATCAATTGTTCTCTTGGCATTGGTCTTGTAATTGCGCCACATGGCAATGGCTCCCAATTGCGCAAAGCCATATTCGATGTAATAGAAAGGCACTTCAAACAAATGCAGTTGCACCTGCCAGCGGCGTTTCAAATTATCTTCCAGTCCTTCGTAATTGATCACGTCGCTTGCAAAATCTTTCATGATGCGACTCCAGCACGCATAACGTTCCTCAACACTATGTTTCGGGTTCTCATAGATCCAGTGCTGAAACTTGTCAATGGCCGCGATCCATGGCAGAGCATCCATCACACTTTCCAACTGCTGGCGCTTGGCACGTTTCAATTCTTCTTTATCCTCAAAGAACACATGCCAGTGCTCCATGCTTATGAGTTCCATGCTCATACTCGCCAGTTCGGCAATTTCACTTGGTGGCGATTTAAAATCAACCAGCTCAAGATCTTTGCATAAAAAGGAATGAATGGCGTGTCCGCCTTCGTGCACCATGGTTACCAGATCGCGGTGTAAGCCCACGGCATTCATGAAAATAAAAGGAATGTCTGTTTCGTATAAGGGATACTGGTATCCTCCGGGCGATTTGCAAATGCGGCTTTCAAGGTCAAGACGCTTCATCTCATCCATTGTCTTGATGCAATCTCCAAAGAAAGGATCGATCTTTTGAAAGCAGGTGTTGGTCTTTTCAATGAGTTCTTTTGCGTTTGAGAATGGCTTCAGCGGCTCTTTGCCATCTTCATCCACCGAGGCATCCCAGGGGCGGTAATCGTCAAGCTTCAGTTTTTCCTTCCGTTTAAGGTCGTGTGCCCTGAACAAAGGAACAGCGTGTTGTTTCACGGCTTCGTGAAAATTAAGGCAATCCTGTACTGAATAATCGAACCTGCCAAGTTCTTCGTGCTTGTAATCTCTGTAATTCTTGAAGCCTGCGTTCAGAGCCATTTGATGGCGCAATGCAATAAGTTCTGTGTATAAGGCGTTCAGTGCACTCTCATCCTTGGCCCTACGCTCTGCGATCTTTTTGTAAACGTCTTCACGCACACGCCTGTCTAAATTCTTCAAGAACACCGAGGCTTTTTGCAGCGTCATTTCTTCGCCATTGTAAGTGATCGATTGTGCGCCGCTTATAGCGCCAAACTCCTGCTCTTTCTGTTGCAATTCTGTTTTAATGGGAATGTTGGCTTCGCGGAAAAGATCAATGCTCTTCTTGATGGCGCGTATGTACACAAAATATTTTTCCTGTGGTAGTTGCTGTGTGAATGTGCAGCCGATCAGTTTTTTGTTGAGGTCGTTGGCAATTGGAGCAATGTTGGGCTCTATGTTGGTCACAAAATCATTGAAACTGTTGCGCAGCTCTTCGCTGGTGGTATCGCAGGTCATTTTAATGTAGCGCCACGCCATGTCTTCACTTACCACAGAACTCAGCTCGCTGGAATCGAGCAACCACTGTTCAAGCTCCTTCTCAGAGTTGATGGGCCTGTTCAATAGATCATCGTAAAAGGGCTTCAATAACTCCCAGGTGGTTACTTTAAAATCTTTGGGTGTAAAATGTCTTTGCATAGTTATAGTTTTAAGGTGCTTACTTTTCCAATATTATCATAGTTATCTTCGAGCCACGTGTTGCAAGCCGCATAGCCCAGGTTCTTCAAGTGCATCAGAAAATCCCACGATGTATTCAGTTTGCTTGACAGGTTAAGTTCAGCAAGATCTTTATCGGCACTGATGGAGTGGATGTATGTTTTTTTTAGGGAACCATCCAGCGTGATGCCTTTCTCTATCAGCGTTCTTTTAAATTCAATATGCCTGATCTCATGGTGAAGTGAGGAGTTGAAGCTGATCTCATTCACGCGGTCTTTGATCTCTTCAATGTTATTTGGCACATGTTTGATGCGGAACGGGTTGATCTGCAACAGTAAGATATCATCGGCATCCTCGGTATTCTCTATGAGGGGTTCAAGCGGAGGGTTGCCCATATAACCACCATCCCAGTAATATTCTCCGTCTATTTCTACAGCTTTGTACATGTATGGCAAACAGGCAGAAGCCAAAATAGCTTTGGCAGAGATCTGCGATGGGCCAAAGATCTTGGGTTGGCAGGTGAGCACATTGGTGGCGCACACGAAAAGCTTTGGCGGATTAAAGCGATGCAATTCATCAAAATCGATCAGATCGTTCAATATTTTTTCCAATGGATTATAGCCAAGAGGATTGAATTGCGCAGGTGCAAGATTTTCGGAAATACTGCTGAAGAATTTATAGCCGGGCGAGAAATCCATATTGCCCTTGCTCATCATCTTGTCGAACATGCTTGGTTGCAGGGGACTGATCTTTCCGGCTTCAGAGATGCGATGCCAGAATTTTACCAGCAGATGCTTGGCCATGTTACGTCCGCCTTTGTTCAAGCCATAAATGGTACACACGCCGTTCATAGCGCCGGCACTGGTGCCGCACACACCTTCGATCTCAATGCGTTCGTCATCCAGCAGTCGGTCGATAACACCCCAGGAGTAAGCGCCATGGGCTCCACCCCCTTGCAAAGCAATATCAATTTTTTTTGTTTTCATGAGTTTGTGATCTTACCACATAAGTGTGTTTAAAGGTACGAAAAATGAGGCGCCAACGAAAGTATCATTGCTTCACAATTTACGGTTCATAAATGAAAGAGTTTGCAACATTTCTAGTAATTTCGCGTTGAACTATGAGTAAAGAGTATAGCAAGAACGATAAATTAAAACTGATCGATTACCTTACCGGATTTATTACCGAAAAGCGCAAGCAACGTTTTGATGAGGTGATGGATCAGCGGATGAACCACTTGCAAATTGTGGTGGAAGATCTTTACCAGGCCCACAATGCAAGCGCAGTGATACGCAGTTGCGATTGCTTTGGCGTGCAATATGTACACTTCATAGAGAACAGGAACACCATGAAGGTGAATGAAGAAATAGCGCTGGGAGCCGGAAGCTGGGTGAGTATCAAACGTCACCATGGCACCGAGAATAATACCTTAAGTTGCATACAATCCTTGAAAGAACAGGGCTTCAGGATTGTGGCCACAACCCCGCACACCAATGACGTTACCATTGATAGCATGCCGGTAGATACAAAATTGGCTTAGGTGTTCGGGACAGAAAAGGAAGGCATCACCGACGAGGTAAGAGAACTGGCGGATGAATTCGTGAAGATATCAATGTATGGATTTACCGAGAGTTTCAATATCAGTGTAAGTGCGGCCCTTTGCATGTATGAGCTCACCACGCGCATCAGACAGGAAGTAAAACATTACCAGTTGTCAGAAGAGGAGCGTACAGACATCTATTTGGATTGGCTAATGAATAGTATTGACAAGAGTGATGCTATTGTTGAGAGATATTTGGAGTCTTTAAAATAAATTTACATTTACTTTTCTTTCTTGATAAAGAAAAGTAACAAAAGAAATCAAGCCCATCTGATTCAGCGCACTGGCAACTCGCCTAGCACAGATGGGCAGGCCTACGCGCGTCATCTAAAAAAGCAATTCATGTAGAATTGCAAATTGATTTTAAATTAAAGAATGAAGTTAGGATGTAAAAAATCTGAAAGCGATTTTTAGTATAAATACTATTTATTGGATGCAGGGAGATATTAAGGAGAAAATCAATACTTCGCTCCGCCAACACCAATGTTTTCGATCGGATGCCAGGTGGTTTTTATTTCTTGCAGATCAAGTATCAAATACGGATTTTGATTTTCTTCTTTGCTCCAGTCTTTTTTCCAGAACAAAGCACGTTTTACATTCAGTGCCGCATTTTCGCCAATGGCTTTGATCTCTGAAGCATTATTACGGCAATATATGATGGCATTCACATCCATATGATTCGAGAAGTGCGCATGCAATTCATTGCTTGTGCCTGTAAGAATATTCACAACGCCACCCGGTAGGTCGGATGTGGCAAGGATCTCGCCTAAGGTAACGGCACACAAAGGCTTTGTTTCTGAGGCCAGAACCACACAGGTGTTACCACCAGCAATAACCGGAGTGATCACACTGATCAGTCCTAATAGGGAATTATCTTCAGGTGCTATTATGGAAACAACTCCGGTAGGTTCCGGAACTGAAAAATTGAAATGTGAACTGGCCACGGGATTTACGGAACTGTATATCTGAGAGTATTTATCGCACCAGCCTGCATAATAGATCAATCTGTCGATACTCTGCAACACCTCTGTTTCAGCCTGTTTGGCTGTAGCGCCTTGCTGCATCAATTCATCCTTTAACTGCGCTTTTCGTCCCTCCAGAATTTCGGCAATGCGGTAAATGATCTGTGAACGGTTGAAGGCACTCTTTCCGCTCCAGCCGCCAAATGCAGATCTGGCCGCTACTACGGCATTCCTGAAATCTTTACGTGATGAGAGGCACATGTTCGCTATCAATTTCTTTTGTTTGTTCTTAAGCTCATAATAGCGTCCGCTTTCTGTGCGCGGAAATTGTCCGCCGATATACAATTTGTAGGTTTTCAAAACAGGAATTCGTTCCATGATCACATAATTCGTTCTTAAAATTAATCATTTATCCGGTTAAATTCCAGATAAAAAATAGTGCCCTTATTTTCTTCGCTCTCAAACCAAATGCGTGCGTTGATGGTCTCCAGGATGTTCTTGATCATCGCCAGTCCTAGTCCAGACCCGGTAGATTTGGTTGTGAAGTTTGGCGTAAAGATATTTTGTTTCAGGTTTTCAGGGATGCCACAGCCATTGTCTTCTACCTGTACAATAATACTGGCATCATTTTCTTTTGTGCTTACAGTGATCTGCGGCACCTCATTATCGCATGTGGCCTGTATGGCATTCTTCAGTAAATTATTGAACACGCGCAACATTTGCTCTTTATCTGCAAGGATATGGATATGATCTGCATGTGTGTTCACATTGATCTTTACATTCTCTTCTTTGGCGAACAGGTCTGCGGTAGAATGTATGATCTCGGCGAGGTCTATCCTTTCGAGTTCTCCGCTCGGAAGTTTGGCAAAGTTGCTGAACTCGGTGGCAATGTTGGCAAGAGTATCAATTTGTTCAATGATGTTGTTGCTCGCTTTGGTAAAACGTTCTTCAAAATCATCAGGATTGTTCTTGATCACATGCTGCAGATATTGCAGATTCAACTTCATTGGCGTCAGCGGATTCTTGATCTCATGCGCCACCTGCTTGGCCATTTCTCGCCAGGCCGTTTCTCGTTCGCTCTTGGCCAGTAAGCCCGCACTCTTGTCAAGTTTGTCGATCATGGCATTGTACTCCGACACAAGGGTTCCTACTTCATCATCACTGTTCCATTGAATGGCCTCATTCTTTTTACCCAGGCTCACCTTGGCCATTTGTTGCTTGAGCAAACGCAAAGGTGATGTGATGTATCCGGCAAGAATTAAGCCCGACAGGATACTGATGATGAACAAGATCACGTACACATTTATCAGTGTACTCATAATGCCCGACAATTCATTGATAAGCACGCTTTGCTTGCCAAAGTAGGGCAAGTTAAGATAGCCCAGCAATTTCTTATTGGAATTATAGATCGGAGCGTACAAGGAGAGGTAGTTCAGTTTGCCCGCCTTATCGCGCGAACAGAAGTTTGATGTGAGATCGTTCTTTAAATTAAAGAAGGCCTCTGCATTGATCAATGGCGCTGCTAATCCCAGATCGTAAAGGCGTGGCTGACTTGTGATGAATAATTCGCCGGAACTATTGAACAGACTTATCTCGCTGTTGAATACATAGGCATATTTTTTAATGGTGAGGTCCAACAGGTCTTTGGTCACATCCGTAATGGTATCGCTCTTTTGTAACAGCCCGGATTATTCACTCAGGATGGTGTTCGATTTTTCCTGTAACTCCTATTCGTTCTCCTTGTCAAACTGATCAGACACAAGTTTGGTAGACGTAATACCCACCGCAGCTATAGACAATAGTAGTAACAGGATAACCGTTGTTTGTATACGTCGTGTCAAAGAATTACCGATCAGTTTTTTTGACAGCAATAAAGAGTAAACCACAAAGCCTAAATACCCGAACAGCGAAAAATACAGGAACACATATGAATTGTAAGTGAAGTAGTAACCGAAATTCTTTTGCTTTGTACTGATCACTACAGTTGAGTTCTCATCCGGATAAAGAAAATGGTGTTTGTAGATACCGGCATGTGACGTCAGTTTGGTGGTATCCTTAAGTGTTACTGGATAATTCACATCGCCATACATGCTGTTATTGATGCCGGAGCGGTATACCGCATAGCTTAGGTTTCTGAGTTTATTTTGCTTTTGTTGCGACTCGTCGATCAGCAGAGCAGGGAATGCGCCTACCTCTTCAAAGAATTTTGGTTCCAGCAAGATGTAGAGCTTGTATTTTCCAACAGGAATGCGTGCTATGTATCGTGTGCTGTTATGATATTGATCAATGAAGAATAACTCTTTACTCGCAGTTTCAAGCGATTGATAGCGTATTTGTTCTTCAAAAAAACCTTCGTTCAGTAAAATAGGCTGGGTGTTCTTGATGAGCGGATTGCAATCTACATCGAACATGGAGAA
>DAISHL010000103.1:0-6932 GCA_036822555.1 Bacteroidota bacterium
CCATTGATGCCTTGGGCAGAATCCTAGCGCTATGGGGAAGTGATCTGGTCGGGTCATGCTTTAGGCCTGCTTGCGTTTGGTATCCCAAATACCATCATTACCGGCGTTATATTGTATGCATTGGCAATTATATTCAGAAGCAGCATCGTGTCTTTTGTTGGCGCCATGTGCATCATTGTGTTCTATGGCATATCATCGGGTTTAACAAGCGATATAGAAAAGGAATGGCTCGCGGCGATCATTGATCCCTTTGGGTTCAGACCTGCAGGCATCATGGGCAAATACTTGACGGTTGATGAGAAAAATGTTCAGGCCATTCCGTTGACCGGGATCTTGTTGACGAATCGCTTGTTATGGATGGGTATTGCAGCATTGATCTTGTTTGTAGCGTATTTTAAATTCTCTTTCAACACCAAAAAGGAAAAAGTAAAGAAAGTAAAAGAGCTTGAAACTTCGGAAACAGTGAAACCATTGTCCACACCAAATTTTACACCCACGTCCGCCAATACTTTTTCTTTTCTCACTTTGCGGTATTTGATCCGCTTTGAAACCAGATCTATCATCAAACATCCAACGTTCATCATTATCACGATCATTGGCATGTTCAATCTCATAGCCAGTTTAAGTTCGTTTACCGGATCCTATGGCAGCAGTCAGTATCCTGTTACGTATGATGTGATCGATAGTATACGTAATTCATTTTATATCTTCCTGATTGCCATCATCACGTTCTATGGAGGGGTATTGGTGTGGAAGGAGCGCGATTCAAAATTCAATGAAATAGAGGACGCAACACCTGTTAGAACCGGTTTGTTATTCCTTTCTAAGTTGATAGCATTGATCAATGCTGTGGCGTTCATATTGTTGGTTTCAATTGTGGTAGGTATTCTTGCACAAATGTTGCACGGCTATACGCATTATGAACTCGATGTTTATTTTTGGTCGGTTTTGGTCATTGATCTGCTTTCGTTTGCCTTTATGGGTGTAATGGCGCTGTTGATGCATTATTTGATCAATAACAGATACATTGCCTATTTTGCCTTCATTACATTTATCATACTCAACTCATTCATTTGGGGAGTATTTGAAATTGACTCTAACATGGTGAAGTTTGGGGGAAGTCCATGGATCGTTTATTCCGATATGAATGGGTTCGGACCCTTTGTAAAACCAACCTTTTGGTTCAATATGTATTGGATGTTATTTTGTGTGATCCTTTGTTTTGTGATCCACGCATTTTATATCCGTGGAAAAGAATTGAATTTCAAACACCGTTGGAAAGTTGCCAAGGGAATTTTAGGCAAGAATAAGCTAGCACTATTGGCATCAATAGCAATGTTTGTGGTATGTGGTGGATTTGTATACTACAACACGAAAGTATTGAACCATTATATAGCCGGAGACGAATCAGAACGTATACAAGTAGAGTATGAAACGAACTATAAAAAGTATGAACGCCTCAAACAGCCGCGAATTTATAAGGTCAATTATGAGATAGATATTTCACCCTACGAAAGAGCCTTGGTGGCAAAGGCAGATATATGGGCCAGAAATATTGGAACTGATCCGATCACAGAGTTGCATTTCACCATGCCTTTATCCATTGATAGTGTTGTGCTGCAGGTTGGTGGTGCAACATTGAAAATGCGTGATAACCGATGCAATTACCGTATCTATAGTTTAACTAAGCCACTGGGTCCAAATGATTCAGTGAACATCAAGGTAACCACAGTTAAATTAGAGATAGGATTTGAGAATCAGGTGAGCTTCACATCGCTTACACAAAACGGAACCTTCTTTAATAACATGGATATTTGTCCATCTTTAGGGTATAACGAAGGCATGGAGATCTCTGACAAGAATGACAGAATAAAATACAAGCTACCCAAGAAAAGAAGGGCTCCAGTGCTGAATGAGAAGGATACAGTAAGTCGTATGAATAATTATGTGATCAAGGATGCCGATTGGGTAGAGGTGGAAACTGTCATTAGTACTTCTGACGATCAGATCGCTATTGCTCCGGGAAGCTTGATCAAGGAATGGAAACAAGGTGCTAAGCGTTACTTCAGGTATAAATTAGATCAGCCGTCTCTTAATTTTTATTCTTTCATTTCTGCCAAATATGAAGTGGAGCGTAAAAAATTGAATGGTATAGATCTTGAAGTGTATTACCATAAAGCCCATGCGTACAATGTGCCGAATATGATCAAAGGCATGGAGAAAGCACTCACCTATTACACAACCAATTTCGGCAAGTATTACCATAAACAATGCCGTATCATTGAGTTCCCAAGATATTCAAGTTTTGCGCAAGCATTCCCTGGAACCATGCCATACAGCGAAGGTATTGGGTTCATTCTTGATCTTAGAGATGTGAATGACGAAGATATTGATCAGGTATTTTATGTGGTAGCACATGAAATGGGTCATCAGTATTGGGCACATCAGTTATGTGGCGCCAATATGCAGGGAAGTGAATGGATGAGTGAGGGCTTTGCACAGTATTCAGCACTCATGGTCATGGAAAAGGAGTATGGTAAGGATAAGATGAAAAAATTCCTGAAGTATGAAATGGATGGGTACCTGCGTGGACGTAGTACAGAGTTTGAAGCAGAACGCCCTATTCTTAAAACAGAAGGACAGGCGTATATTCATTACCAAAAGGCAAGTGTGCTTATGTACTATCTAAAGGAAATGATCGGCGAGAATAAAGTGAATGAAGCGTTGCGCAGTTTGTTGGATACATTCGCCTATAAGAAACCTCCCTATGCAACTTCCTTACACGCACTGAGAGCATTCAAACGAGTAACACCTGACACAATGCACTATCTGATCAATGATATGTTTGAGAACATCACCCTGTTTTCTAACAGAGTGGTTGAAGCATCGTATAAGAAAGAGGGTCAGGGATACTTGGTTACGATCAACACCAGATCAGAGAAATTCAGATCAGATACTTTAGGGAAGGAAACACCATTGGCAATGAATGATTTTGTAGATGTGGCAGTTTTTGGTGAGCAAAACAATGGAGGTTTGGGAAAACCACTGGTGATGAAAAGATTGAAGATCTCAAAAAGTGAGAACACCTTTACGTTCACAACAAAAGAGATTCCTTATAAGGTTGGTATTGATCCGTACAATTATCTGATAGATCGTATACCTGACGATAATCTGAAAGGTGTTTCAGAGTTGGAGTGATACCGTAATAAGAGTTTTTCTGTTAATTGGCGTGAAGAACTTTAATTGATGGTTTGTAACAAAATGGACATCTTAGCATAGTTATGACTATCACGCGGTGTAAGCATATATTATGGAGCCTTGTTCTGTGCATTGGACTCTTCAGGTTCAATGCACAGGATTCACTGCGTATTTCAAAATTGATCACTGAAGCTGAGGAATATCTTGAGGATAGAGACAGCGTGAACGGTGAAAAGGCTTTGAATGAAGCCTTCAGGATATCAAGTTCCGGCGATCTGAAGCTAAAACTATACACGTTTGAGATGTGCGGAAGGGCCTATAGTATGAATAGGTTCAATTCTAAGGCAACAGAGTGTTATTCTGCCGGACTTAAGTTAGCAAAGGACAATGCGCAGGTAAAGGCACAAGCCACATTTTATTTACGATACCTTGATCTTTATAAAAGAATAGGGTTAACAAGAAAAAGTGTGGTCTATGGCGATTCAGCATTGCAGTTCAAAGACAAGCTTGATCATGAGACCTTGGCCGACATTTATAGAAAGATCGGCAGGGCCTATTATGATCTGGATAACCCAAAAAGATCCATTGAGTTCTTGCTAAAGTCGCAACAGATCTCTGATGAACATAAACTGTTCGATAAGCAGTATTGTTCCTTGATGCATTATATAGGATCGGTGTATAAGCGCATGAACGATCATAAGAAAGCGCTGGAGTATTACTTAAAACAACTGTCCATTGCACAACAGATCAAGGATGAGGAAACAGCCGCTGATGCCATGGTATTAGTGGCTTTTGCATATGGAACGCTTGGTGATAAAGCCAAGCAATTAGACTACCTCAATGAATCGATAAATACCTTAAGCAGACTTGATTCAAAGAAGAAATTATCAGTTGCATATGCTAACCTGGCAACGTATTATCTGTCCAATAATGAATTGAAAAAGGCTGAAGAGATCGCCTTGAAAGCACTGGCCATGTTTATTAAGGCCAAGAACTATGAGAAAATAGGCGCATTATACAAGATGCTCGCAAAGATCTATTCTGTGTCAGGCAGACACGAGCTGGCCTTTAAGACCTTTGATTCTGCATATAACTACACCAACATGGTGGAAACAAAGAATTTGTTCTTTAATACAGAGCTTCAACAGGATGTGTCTTGGGCATATCAAAGGCAAGGTAAGTATAAGGAAGCTTTTGAACACTACGTGAAATTCAAGACCATGAATGATAGTTTGAATTCAAGCGAGAATAGAAAGTTCATTCAGAATCTTGCTGAAGAATTTCAATCAGAACAGAAAGACAAGGAGATCATTTTACTGAATAAGGACAAGCAGTTAAAGGACAGTGAGCTGAATAAACGAGAGTCGCAGAGGAATTATTTACTAATTGTGTTGGCCATTGTGATGCTGTTCTTTGTCTTCGTTTACAGAAGTTATGTGCAAAAGAAGAAAGACAATGCCTTGATCAGTAAACAAAAGGAAGAAGCACAACGTCAGAATTTGATAATATCTGAACAAAAGCACCTGGTAGAGGAGAAGCAAAAAGAGATCCTTGATTCCATTGCCTACGCCAAGCGATTGCAAGAAGCCATACTTCCGCGAATTGAAACAATCAGAGGTCATATACCTGATTCGTTTGTGTTATACAGGCCAAAGGATATCGTTGCAGGCGATTTTTACTGGATGGAAGTGAAGGGAGATAAAATATTCATTGCTGCTGCTGATTCCACAGGACATGGTGTACTTGGAGCCCTTGTGTCGGTTGTGTGTTCAAACGCGTTGAACAGAGCTGTGAATGAATTTGGGATCTTAAATACAGGCAAGATCCTTGATAAGACAAAGGAACTTGTATTGGAAACGTTTGAGAAAAGCGGTTTTGATGTGAAAGATGGGATGGATGTTTCATTAGTTTGCATCAATAAGCATTCAATGCAAATTCAGTGGAGCGGTGCCAATAACCCTCTATGGTATATTGGAGAGAATGGGTTGACTGAACTAAAAGCAGATAAACAGCCTGTTGGCAAATCAGAGAGCACGTTCCCTTATACAGCACATGATATACAAGATAAAAAGGGTGAGATGTATTACTTGTTCACAGATGGATATGCCGATCAGTTCGGTGGTCCGAGAGGGAAGAAATTCAAATACAAACAGCTGGCAGAACTTTTAGAGTTGATCTATACACTACATGTTAATGAACAGCAACAGATCTTGGGTGAGAAATTTGACGCCTGGAAAGATACGTTGGAACAGGTGGACGATGTGTGTATCATTGGGATCCGCTTGTGATCACTTTGTTGAATTTAAGAATCAACAGCTGACCTGCAGTATGCATTTATCTGGCTGTTTAATTAATGGAATCAATGAAAGCGATATGTATGAGTATAAGATTTCATTTTAGATAATTCACAAAAACTCTTTGTCTTTTTAAGTGTTATAATTCTTATTTTAGCTTTGTTAATCATTTTAAACCAAAAATTGCATGAAAAATATAACAGCATCTCTGATCACCTTCTTCTGCCTTCTATCTTCCGGTTTTGTTGCTCAAATGGAAGTCGGTGGTGTAAAAGTGCCATATACATTTAAAACAGATGAGACCACATTAGTGATCAATGGAGCAGGTGTAAGGGAAAAATATTTTATGGATATGTATGTTGGTACCTTGTATCTCAAGGCAAAGTCAAACGAAGCATCAAAGATCATGAATGCTGATGAGGCCATGGCCATTAAACTCAATATTGTTTCCGGATTGATAACCAGTGAAAAAATGACAGAGGCTGTAGATGAAGGATTTAAAAAGTCAACCAATGGGAATACTGCGCCTTATGCAGCAAAGATCTCCCAGTTCAAGAATGTGTTCAAGGAAAAGATCAATAAGGGAGATATCTATGATATTGTTTATGAAACAGCGAAGGGCACCGTGATCTATAAGAATGGGAAGCAGGCATCTGTGATCCCAGGACTTGATTTTAAAAAGGTGTTGTTTGGTATTTGGTTGTGTGACCAGCCTGCAGATGCAGATCTGAAGAAGAAGATGCTCGGGAAGTAATTCAAAAGAGTCATATAGAAAGGTCATGCATATGCATGACCTTTTTAATTTTGAATAATTATTTTCTTAATGATCATTTGATCATCCACAGTTCCTTTGATAAAATATACACCATTGGCCAGTTCAGATGTTGTTATGCTTAGTTCATTTGTTCCATTAGATACTTCTTGTTTAAGAATTTTGCCATTCAGATCAGTGAGTGCCACATTCGATATTGATCCTGTTCCCTGCAGTCGGACATAATTCTTGCATGGATTTGGGTATACATTGAGTTCAGGAGTTAGTAAATTCTGTTCATTTAAGGCGGATATCTGTGCTTTTTCAGCAGCTAGTATCGAATCAAAGCATGTTCCAAGGCAGGCGAGACTTGTGTCGGTAGTTGTTGGTCTCTCTTCAAGTTTTTGTTGTACTGTCTTGTGTTGAACAACATCTTTCTTTCTTTTGGTCGTTTCGTTCGTGGTGTAGGAGCACATGTTGATATAGGCTGTTGTGCTTCCATCCGGAACCCCGCAATGTTCCATCTTTCCATTCCTCCGATTATAGGTTGCGCCGGATGAAAATCCGTTACTGATGGTAGGGTGGCAATAAGTGATGATTTCGCAGCAGGTAATATTGTTGCTTCCATTTAGGTCAAGCCCAATATTCCTGGTTGATTTTTCGTCCAATGCAATGGCGTTGATCTGCTT
>DAISHL010000104.1:0-6926 GCA_036822555.1 Bacteroidota bacterium
TAATGTCATAGTGCGAATTTAATCATTTTAGGTATATAATCGGGCATTCAATAAATTTTAAGATTGAATCCATTAGAAGCAATGCGCTCATGATATGCTGATACTTTTAGCCTGGAGAAATATTTGGAGACATAGAACCCGCAGTTTGCTGGTGATGGTATCTGTGATCATTGGTCTTTGGGCCGGACTAGTAACAATGTCTTTTGTTAAAGGACTATATACGCAAAATATCAAGGATACGATAAAGAATTATCTCTCGCACTTTCAGGTACATCATTTGGAATATGCCCAGGAACGTGATTTGACCAAGGTCGTCATTTTTACCAATAAAACCTTTGATGAACTGAGAAAGGATGATCGAATATTGGCAGTATCGCCAAGATTTATGACTGACGTAATGATTGCCTCGCCAATTAATGCGCTTGGTGCGAATGCCATTGGTATTGTGCCTCAATTTGAAGATAGTGTTACTCAGGTTTTCAAAAGGTTGATAATAGGTGAAGGATTAAAGGAGGGAAAAGTACATGGAGTGCTTGTTGGTGAAAAAGCAGCAAAAAAATTAAATGTGAAGCTCAAAAGTAAGGTTGTATTGAGCTTTCAGGATGCCAATGGGGAGATCACTTCCTCTGCATTTAGAATTCAAGGTATTTTTCGATCATCCAATTCAGGTTTTGATGAGTCTAATGTATATGTTTTGGCATCGCAGATGCAAGCTTTATGCCACATGGATTCAACATCTTTTCATGAGCTGGCAATACTCTTAAAACGTAACGAGGATCAGCCTGAGGTAAAGAAGGAGCTTGTAAAGAAATTCAAGGATCAATTGGTGCAGGACTGGATGGAGCTATCACCGGAACTTGATCTGATCGTGAATTCATTCAATCTGTACATGTATATTTTTATTGGGATCATTCTTCTGGCATTAAGTTTTGGTATAATTAATACAATGCTAATGGCAGTTCTTGAACGCGTGAGAGAATTGGGAATGTTGATGGCAATAGGCATGAATAAACCCCGGATCTTCTTTATGATCGTTCTTGAAACCATTCTCTTGAGCATTGCAGGCAGTCCGGTTGGATTCCTTATTTCGTACCTGACCATAAATTATTTTGGGGCGAATGGCTTAGATCTTTCTATGTTCTCTGAAGGGCTAAGAAGTTTTGGTTATGCCACGGTTATTCATACTGAACTTGATACTGATGTTTATTTTAAGATCTATTTGATGACGTTGATTGCTGCTTTGCTGGCGTCCTTATTTCCGGCATATAAAGCTTTGCGATTGAAACCGGTAGAGGCCATCCGTAAAATATAATACTATGGGAAAAACAATTATTGATGCGCATAATATTTCAAGGGTATATGATAAAGATAAGATCCCTGTATACGCATTACAAGATGTACATCTTCATATTGAAGAAGGTGAATTTGTAGCCGTTGTTGGACCGAGCGGCTCAGGAAAATCCACTCTTCTCAATGCAATTGGTGGCCTGGATAAACCTAACACTGGACAGGTCATTTTGGATGGAAAGGATATTACTTCTCTTTCAGAGAACGAACTGATAGATTTTAGATTGAACAATATTGGATTTGTATTTCAAGCCTTTAATTTTGTGCCTGTATTTACGTCAAAAGAAAATGTGTCGTTTTTCATGCTGCTTCAAAAGGAAAGCAAAGTGGTGCGAAATAAAAGGGCAGAGGATCTATTAGCAGAAGTTGGATTAAAAGATAAAATGGATAGCAGGCCGGGTGAGTTAAGTGGAGGTCAGCAGCAACGCGTCGCCGTAGCGCGAGCTCTGGCCTCTCGACCAAAGATCATATTAGCCGATGAACCAACGGCCAATTTAGATTCAGTGTCAGCATCCAATTTACTGGACATCATGTTAAAGCTGAATAAAGAAGAGAATATGACATTTGTGTTTTCAACGCACGATCAAAGGGTAATTGATAAGGCGAGGAGAATAATTACGCTTGTGGATGGAAAAATTGTAAGTGACATTGTAAAGTAGTGAAAAGATTTAGTTTCATCGTTTATTTTATTTCATTGTTCGTTAACGGACAAGATAGCGCTGTCTTAAAAATCCCACGTCCTGAATTACACGGATATTTGAAGTACATGGAGCAATTTGCATTTATTGATGATCCTGCATACAACACAAGTACTTCACTGCTGCACAACCGCTTGAATTTTAAGTGGGCCCCACAATATTTTATGTTACGGGTAGAGGCAAGAAATAGGATCATTTATGGTGAGCAATTGAAGTTAGATCCTTCATACATGAAGAGTGTAGCTGGAGACCAGGGTTTAGTGAAACTTTCTAAGCTCTGGTTGGATGGATTTGGTCTCGGGATAGTAAGTCATATCGACAGGGCACTGCTGAATTTTAACAATGGGGCTTGGGATATCACAGTTGGAAGGCAGCGTATCAACTGGGGAGTGAATATGGTATGGAATCCAAACGATGTGTTTAATACATACAATTTTTTTGATTTTGATTATGAAGAACGTCCGGGTTCAGATGCTGTTCGTGTACAATATATGTGGAAGGGCTTTTCGGCCATTGAAGTTGCAGCAAAAAAAGGTAATAAAGCCGATGATCAGACTGTAGCTCTTATGTACAGAAGTAATATAAAAGGGTATGACCATCAGGTGCTGACCGGAATTACAGGAAAGGATCTATTTGCGGGAATTGGCTGGGCCGGGAACATATATAAAAGTGGATTTAAAGGTGAACTAACTTATTTTCATTCCTATGAATATTTAACGGATACAACCGGAGCATTAAGTAGTTGTATAAGCATGGATTATAGTTTTAATGATGGGTGGTACGTGAATTTATCCGGATATTATAACAGCAATGGGCGTGATAAACTATCATACTTAAGTACCCAGCAGTTCTTCAATATCAATGCAAAGCAACTGTTACCTTTTAAGTATACAGGATTCGTTCAAGTTAGTAAGCAGATCAACCCTTTGCTATCAGTAGGGGTAAGCAATATCTATTCTTTAAGCAATAATACCTGGATACTGGTTCCTAATATTCAATACAGTATTGCCTCGAACTGGGAATTATCCCTGATAGGACAAAGCTTTTTTGCAGATGTGAATAATGTTTACAGAAGCCTCGGGAACAATGTGTTCATGCGATTGAAATGGTCATTCTGAATCTTTAAAAGATCAATAAAGCCATTCTGTTAAGTCAAAATGTAAGTTCAATGTAGGTTATGTTTTATTGAGGTGATTAACAAGGATGATCCGAGCCATCATAATTCATAAATCTTCTGGAATCAGAAGGCTTTACTTTTGAAATAATATTGGAGTACAGGTTATTTGCCGCTTGTTCTGCAGTAAATTGAGCTTTATTGCCTCCCATATCGGTTTGCACCCAGCCCGGATTAACGTTGATGCAGGTGATGCCATCTGATTTCAATTCAAAGGCCATTGATCTGTTGAATATATTCAAGAGATTTTTACTTCCTACATACCCATAGTGTGCTCCAAAACTTAATTGGCTTACAGAACCTAGCCAACTGGAAATATTGATCACAATTGGTTTATCGCTAAGTTTAATAGGGAGCGGAAGTGTTTTGTGACAAGCAAAGGAGCTATACTATTGATATGTATCACTTGAAACAATTCTTGTGGATCTAATTCATTCAAATAGAATGCTTTTGCCATTTTTGACTTGTCAGGATAATCTTTAGGATTAATTCCTGCATTATTTATTATAAGGTCAAGTTTGCCAAACGTTTGTTTTGCCCATTTGGCCATCTCTGTCAATTGTGATTCATTTGTAACGTCCAATTCTTTCGGAAATATTTCGTTAGCTCCTTTTAAAACAAGAAGTTGAGTAGCTTCATCAGCATTTTCTTGTGTTCTTGCTGTTAATACCACCTTGTAACCATTCATTGCGAGCTGGTAACAAAGTGCAAGCCCAAGTCCCTTATAGGCACCAGTCACCAGGGCTACCATTAGCGTTTCATTAATTTAAAACCGATCTCTCTTCCTTGTCCCTGGAAAATGGCAAGGTTGATCCAGAAGAATGCAAATTTCTCCATCAACTCAAACTTGTCATTTCCCCCAATTGAGTAACACTCAGCAAAGCCTGCGTCCTTGGCCAATTCTATGGCTGCCTGCTTTCCTCTTTCACTGTCGCCTGCCACAAATGCATCAATGGCAATATTGTTATATACGGGGTTTACCATGTTGTTGAATCCGGTTGTGTTAAAGCATTTCACAACATCCTTGCTTTGGGTATTAGCTAAAATAGCATCGCTTGTATTTGTGAAACCGGCAGGGCCTCGGCCCATAACAATATTCATGGTGTCTATGATGATCTTGCCTTCCGTATTTCCTAACGACTTTGCAACATCAACAGCCATCATCGCAGGTGTGGCCAAAAGAATAATGTCAGCATTTTTTACGGCTTCTGAAATTGAAGACACTGTAGTGTTTGGATTTTGAAGTAGCTCTTTCCCTTTGAAACTGGAGGTGTCTCTTACACCC
Source organism: Bacteroidota bacterium (assembly GCA_036822555.1). GTDB lineage: Bacteria > Bacteroidota > Bacteroidia > B-17B0 > Aurantibacillaceae > Aurantibacillus. The sequence goes on from DAISHL010000104.1 coordinate 4,505, forward strand.
AGCAAAATATGATGCCCCTTGTGGGCCCATTTGGTGGCTAAGGCACCGCCTACATTTCCTGTACCAATGATCGCTATTTTCATTTCTTATTTATTTAATGGTTTTAGATCATAAATCTCTCTGATTTCCATAAATTCCTTTTCAAGGTCTAAACCGGAATCTTTCAAACGTCCGGTCTTTACATCAAAGATCCAACCGTGAATTTGAGGATATCCGGTTTTGTACCAGCTGCGTTGAACATGATCTATCTTGATCACATTCATGCATTGCTCCTTCACATTTAATTCTACCATCCTATCGAATAGTTGTTGCTCGTCATTGATGCTGTCTAGTTCCTCTTTATGCAATCTTCTCACATCTCTCAAGGTTTGTAACCAACTGTTTAATTGACCCATATCGCTTGGATGCAAGGCGGCCTTAACACCACCACATTCGTAGTGTCCACAAATAATAATGTGTTTTACTTTCAAATGTTCAACTGCATATTGAATAACAGCATTGATGTTATTGTCTGTTGGAATCACCTGATTGGCAATGTTTCTATGGATAAATACCTCACCTGGATTTACGCCCATCAGATCCTCAGCGGTTACGCGACTGTCGCTGCAACCAATGTATAAGAATTCCGGGTGTTGTCCTTTAGATAAATTATCAAAATAGTGGGGATCTAATTTTAATTTATCTTTTACCCACTTTTCATTGTTTTTAAAAATTGTTTCGAGCTTCATGTTATGTAAGAATTTTATTTTGTGACTGTATAGGCTTTAAGTTGTGGTTAATGTGGATCATTTCCAGGAGGTCAATTTCAATATTCCTGCTTATTGTAGTTATTGGAACATCATTAGCACTGCCTTCAAATGGGTTTTCAGATGTTTCACCAATACGTTCAAGTGTAGTGAATATCCATCCGGATAAAGCAGAGAATGGGATGGTCATCCAAATATAACCATCGCCTAGTTTTGCAAACTCTTGGATCATTCCAAATGGAATAAGGGCCACAAATATTTTAATGAACCAATTGTTCAAGCTTGCATATTGGCGAGGATATGGGAAGTTCTTGATCCTTTCACTTGCGCCTTGCTGATTGTATAATTCTACGATCACTTTTTCTAATTCCATATGCCTGAAATCTTCAATGAGGCCATCATCAAGTAATTTTCTCAAATGTTCAGATTGCAGCGCAAGGATTTGAGCAGCTTTATTTGATTTTGAAATAACGATTTGATATTCATGTGTAGACAAGTATGGTTGAATAGCATCTTCCAGTTTATTGTCTTGTTCCGTTACTCTGAACCATTGATTCCGATATTCTTTGTTATGTGTAAGATTGATGGCTTCCCAGGTTTTATTTTCTCTTAGTTGAAATCGTAACGCCGTTAACCATGCAAAATGTCGGTTATACAATTCTAAATGGAGTTCCTTAAGTCCTGCTTCTGAAATTTTGTTCTTCGCATGTTTGTTTGTTACATAATCTTTGACCATAATACCCCAACTGCGACTGAAGTTTGTGATCGAACCCCATATTCTTCTTGCTTCCCACAAACGATCATAGGATGCGTTGTTTTTAAACCCCACTACGAATGCTACGGCCGTGCCTAATAAGGCTATTGGCAACCATGGCAATAATAACCATTGCCATTTAAAATAATTGTATAAGGTTGTGGGAATTGTTGCTATCACTAATAGAACAAAGATGTCTCTTCGTGTCCAAAGTATCACTTCCTTGAATGTGTATCCTTTTCCTATATGCATTTTAAATACTAGTTTAATTAAAAGTATTGAGTTATACGTGCATTTTGCCGTGGATGTTCATCGCCATTACATTTCATGAACTTACCAGAGTTTTGAATCTTTGCTTTGTGTATAATCTTATTCATCTTCCTTTATGTAAAAATCCGAATATTAATCTAATATCAATAAAACTCACTATTTTTACCATTACTTACTTTTTAGAAAGTAATAGTAAAAACAATAGATACAGACTATGCCTGACTTTTTATACAAGAACAAACTATATTATAACCCCGTGGAATTTGCCATGGATAGGATAGGGGGGACCTGGAAAATGCCAATACTTTGGCGTTTAAAGGATAAGGTGAAACGCTATAGTGAATTGAAGAATGATATTCCACACATCACCCATAAAATGCTTACGTCGCAGTTGCGAGAATTAGAAGAGGAAGGGTTTGTTTCCCGCAAGGTATATGCTGCTGTACCCCCTAAAGTTGAATACAGCTTAACCAAGCGAGGTAAAAGATCTATTGAGGTGGTTGATTTTATTCGTAATTACGGTTTAGAGTTAATGAAAGAATTTGGTGTTGAAGAGAAGAAGAAAACACAGGAAAAGTCAAAAAAAGCAAAATAATTGACCGATTTATGTAAAGTTAAATAGCCGATGAATTTCAACGGCTTTTGAGTACCA
>DAISHL010000105.1:0-6898 GCA_036822555.1 Bacteroidota bacterium
GTGAGCAAGGAGGATAATATTTTTTACTTCAGGGATGGTTGGGGCAACGCAACTATTGGAAGTTATTGGGGATAAGGTTCTTATAAATGGAAGGCATTCATTGATGGTGTTTTGGTTGGTGAAAAAATGTTCCATATCAACGAGATCGGAAAAGTGACCAATCAGCACAATCCATACTTCATTATTGAACATATCAAGCTTTATGAAGGCGACGTGAACGGCTGGCAACAAAGGAACCGTAAGTACTTAAAGACCTTCAATAAAAAAACAACACGTTACATCTGGACAGAGATCAAGTTCAAGAACATTACTCCTGAAGATTACCATTATGAGTTTTATCTGAATTATTTTGATGATGCCGGTCAGCCGAAAGCCTCTATCCTGCATTCAGCCTATATGGGCGATAACCGTCAGGATTTCAGTTATTATATTGAGCGTGGCTGGGGCACAGAAGAGGGTGGTACCTGGATAGATGACAAGTATACGCTTGAGGTGGTATTCAATGATGTGCTTGTTGGCGCAGTTACTTTTCATTGTGGTGATGCCGAGGAGGAGGGTGAGCTCGAACTGATCAAGAGCATTGAGCAAACCTTGACGGTTGGAAACACAGGCAGTGAAGCTAAGAAGAATGTGATCGAGAATGAGGATACAAAAACACTGGATGAATTGCTTAGCGAGCTGGATGGGTTGATAGGACTGGAAAGCGTGAAGAAATCCATTCGTGAGAACATCACGTATTTGAATTTCACAAAAGTTAGACGAGAAAAAGGATTTGGCGATACAGACAAAATTTCCTTGCACAGTATTTTCACGGGAAATCCGGGAACAGGTAAGACTACTGTGGTAAAAATGCTTGGCAAGATCTATCAGAAAATGGGCTTGCTTTCAAAAGGCCATGTGGTAGAGGTTGACAGAGCAGCGCTAGTGGGTGAGTTCATTGTGCAAACAGCACCCAAAACAAAAAAAGCGATTGACAGTGCACGAGGAGGCATCTTGTTCATTGATGAAGCATATTCGTTGGCAAGATATGACGATGATTTTATGGATTTTGGGAAAGAGGTGATAGAGACCTTGCTCAATTAAATGAGCGATGGTCCGGGTGACATAGCCATTATTGGCGCAGGATATCCAAAGGAAATGAAAACATTCATTGAAAGCAATCCCGGGCTGAAATCCCGCTTCACCCAGTATTTCCACTTCGATGATTACCTGCCTGAAGAGTTGTATCAGATCGCTATGTATGCTGCCAAGAACAGACAAATTACGTTTAGTCCGCAAGCTGAAGAATACCTCAAGGAGCAACTTACAGAAGCATACCGCAAGCGTGATGAAAGTTTCGGTAACGCTCGTTTTGTGAATGCCTTGGTAGATGAGGCTAAAATGGATATGGGTCTTCGTTTGATGAAATTGCCAAACCTGAATGAGCTGAGCAATGAAGAGCTATCTACCGTAACGCTTGAGGACATGAGAAATGTATTCTTGTCTGAGCAAAAGAAGAAACTAAAGCTTGTGATCAACGAAAAAGAATTGCAGGTGGCTTTGGCTGAATTGAATGAATTGACGGGCATGGACAAGGTGAAGGAAGATATCAACGAAATGGTGAAACTGATCCGTTTTTACAATGAGACGGGTAAAGATGTAGTTAATAAATTCTCATTGCATACCGTATTCACCGGCAATCCCGGTACCGGCAAAACAACCGTAGCAAGAATCATGGCCAAGATATACAAAGCACTTGGAGTTTTAGAACGTGGCCATTGTGTGGAGGTTGACCGTGAAGGATTGATCGCAGGCTTTGTTGGGCAAACTGCACAAAAAACAGCGGCCAAGATCGACGAGGCCATGGGAGGTGTCTTGTTCATTGATGAAGCGTATGCCTTGGCCAATGCGTCCACTTCACATGACTTCGGTCAAGAGGCCATTCAGATCATATTAAAGCGCATGGAGGACATGCGAGGTAAGTTTGGCGTGATCGTGGCCGGATATCCGCAAAACATGCACGAATTCATTGAGAGTAATCCGGGTTTCAAATCGCGTTTTGACAAGACCTTTTTGTTCGAGGATTATACTCCAGAGCAATTGATGACCATTGCCATGAATTAGTTGCATAAAGAAGGACTAAAGCCATCGCCGGCTGCACATGAACACATGTTGCATTACCTTACGGCCTTGTATGATAAACGCGACAAGCATTTTGGCAATGCGCGCAGCGTAAGACAAATGGTAGGTGAAGTGGTGAAGAAACAAAACCTCCGTTTGGCAGGTATGGAATCTTCGCTTAGAACCGCCGAAGAATTTGCCACTTTGATTTTTGAGGATGTACAACATCTGGAGATCATTGCAGGCGAACAGAAACAAACCTTAGGATTCAGACTTGGTGGAAAATAAAACAAAGATACTGCCCCATCGAAGGCACTACTATAGTAAGTTGATCAGGAGCACCGTTGCATCCTTTATTGTGCTTTTTTTCTCCCTTGGAATAGGTGTTTTCGGTTACCATTATTTTTTTAACATAGGCTGGATTGACAGTTTGTATAATGCCAGCATGATACTCACTGGAATGGGTCCGGTGAATGTTGCGCCCTCCAATGGAGCTAAACTTTTCGCATCTTTTTATGCGATCTATAGTGGCGTTGCTTTCTTAACCAGTGTCGCCATGATGTTTAGCCCAATTGTCCACCGGTTTTTACACCGTTTCCGCTTAGATGTTGAACAGTAATTATCAACCGGTTTTCAACCATTTTTTTCGTACAGAGGGGTATTAAAATGAGTATATTTGTAACTCAATTTTAAATCCCAAATTATGACCACAGATAAGTTTGTTTCGCGACACAATGGTCCGCGAGAACAAGAGGTGAAGCAAATGCTGAACAAGATCGGCGTATCAAGTGTAGACGAATTGATAAGCCAAACAGTACCTGCCAACATTCGTTTGAAAGAACCATTGAAGGTTGGAGCTGCCCTGAGTGAATTTCAGTATCACAAGCATTTGCGTGCTTTGGGTAAGAAGAATAAGGTATTCAGAAGCTATATTGGTCTGGGGTATTATAACACCATTCTTCCTGCTGTGATTCAAAGAAATATTTTAGAGAACCCGGGATGGTATACGGCCTACACTCCTTATCAGGCTGAGATCGCGCAAGGTCGTTTAGAGGCGATCCTGAATTTTCAGACCATGGTGATGGATCTTACCGCCATGCCAATTGCCAATGCAAGTTTGTTGGATGAGGCAACAGCTGCAGCCGAAGCCGTGTTCATGTTCTATAGCAATAGAAGCCGCGAAAAACAAAAAGCCGGAGCTAATAAATTATTTGTAAGCAACACTTTATTTCCGCAGGTGATCGATGTGATCAAAACACGTTCAAATCCTGTTGGCATTGAGGTAGTCATAGGTGATGTGAATTCTGCTGCATTGGATGCATCTTACTTTGGTTCGATCATTCAGTATCCGGATATTAATGGAGAAGCGGCTGACTATTCGAAATACATTGAAAAATGTAAATCATTGGAAATTCAAGTGGCCGTTGGTTCTGATCTTTTAGCTCTTGCCTTGTTGACACCTCCGGGCGAGTGGGGTGCAGATGTAGTATATGGTAACTCACAGCGTTTTGGTGTTCCATTGGGTTATGGCGGACCGCACGCTGCCTTCTTCGCTTGCAAGGAAGATTACAAACGTTTGATCCCTGGTCGTATCATTGGCGTAAGTATTGATGCGGAAGGCAATCAGGCATTGCGCATGGCATTACAAACACGTGAACAACATATCAAACGCGACAAAGCAACTTCAAACATTTGTACTGCACAGGCCTTGCTGGCCATCATGGCAAGTATGTATGCCGTATATCATGGAGCAGAAGGCATCAGAGCGATCGCCCAGGGAGTGCATAATGCCGTTAGCACGGTTGCAGAAGAACTCAAGAAGGCCGGTTTAAACGTATCTAAGGGTGTATATTTTGATACCATTGTAGTAGAGTGCGATGCAAATAAAGTAATTGCAGCTGCTGCAGCAAAAGAGATCAATTTCCGCAAGATCGATGACAAACGTGTGGCCATTGCCTTTGACCAAACGGTGGAAGCAGAAGATATTGTAGATGTTCTGGCATCCTTTGGTGTTACATCGAATGGTGCGGTTAAAGCATCATCTGTGATCAGCGCTTCTAATTTGAACCGCAGATCATCTTACCTGACACATCCGATTTTCAACTCATACCATAGTGAGAGTGAAATGATGCGTTATATTAAGCGTCTTGAGAACAAAGATCTTTCTTTGGTGCATTCGATGATCTCTCTAGGATCATGTACCATGAAACTGAACGCTGCATCTGAACTCATTCCTCTAACCTGGCCTGAATTCGCGAACATTCATCCGTTCGTACCTGCAGATCAGGCGGCAGGATATAATGAGCTTATCAATACCTTGGATAAGGATCTTAGCAACATCACAGGATTTGCCAAAATGAGTTTCCAGCCTAACTCAGGTGCTCAGGGTGAATATGCAGGGTTAATGGTAATTCGTCAATATCACATTGCCAATGGTGGTGAACACCGCAACGTGGCTCTTATTCCTCAATCAGCTCACGGTACAAACCCTGCAAGTGCTGCTATGGCAGGCATGGAGATCGTAGTTGTAAAGTGTGACGATAAAGGAAACGTGGATATCAACGACCTGAAAGCAAAGGCAGAGCAACATAAAGATAAATTGAGCTGCATCATGATCACGTATCCAAGTACGCATGGTGTATATGAAGAGGGTATCACTGAGATCACAAAGATCATTCACGATAATGGTGGATTGGTTTACATGGATGGTGCCAATATGAATGCACAAGTTGGTTTAACTTCACCAGGTAATATCGGTGCTGATGTTTGCCATTTGAATTTGCATAAGACCTTTGCTATTCCACATGGTGGAGGTGGTCCTGGAATGGGTCCAATTGGCGTAGTTGAAAAATTAGCACCATATCTTCCATCACATCCGATCGTAAACACCGGAAGTGAAAAAGGGATCCATGCTGTAAGTGCTGCTCCATTCGGAAGTGCCTTGATCCTATTGATCAGCTACGGGTATATCAAAATGCTTGGAAGCGACGGGTTAAAAGCTGCAACTGAGATAGCCATCTTGAATGCCAATTACATGAAGGAAGTTCTTAAAGATCATTACAAGATCCTGTACACAGGAAGCAAGGGCCGTTGCGCACACGAAATGATCCTGGATTGTAACGATTTCAAAATGGCAAGTGGAGTTGAAGTGGCTGATATAGCCAAACGTCTGATGGATTACGGATTCCATGCGCCAACAGTGGCTTTCCCTGTGGTGAATACATTAATGGTTGAGCCTACAGAAAGTGAAAGCAAAGATGAGCTTGATCGTTTTTGTGAAGCAATGATCCAGATCAGAAAAGAGATCCAGGAGATAATGGATGGCAAGGCAGACAAGGCGAACAATGTGATCAAAAATGCGCCACACACTGCCAAGCTGATCATTTCAGATTCATACGATAAGCCTTATAGCCGTGAGAAAGCAGTTTATCCATTGAAGTGGGTAAAAGCCAATAAATTCTGGCCTAGTGTTGCACGTGTTGACAATGCTTATGGCGACAGAAATCTGGTGTGTTCTTGCGCTCCTATTGAAAGCTATATGAACGAAGCTATAGAAGCATAACAAAATCCTTAGAAAGTGAAGGCCGGTTTTAACCGGCCTTTTTTATTGGCATTAAAATGCTAACTTTAATACAATGTTGTTCAGCCGTTCTATAGTATTAAAATTTGTGTTGTCATTCTATTGCTGTGTTATTGCTTTATATGCAACGGCCGCATCATCTATTGATACACTTAAGCTGCAGATAGCTTCCGGCAAGGAAGATACTATGCAGGTAAAGCGATTCATGCTGCTTGGCAAACAATACGATTACTTCCGGTCTAAAGAACGGATACAGTATTTTGCTGAAGCACTTCAGTTATCAAAGAAACTGAATTATGACAATGGCATAAGGGAGGCCTATAAAACATTAGTGGTTAACCTTCAGCACCGCACCATGTATGATCTGTCGTATGATTTCTGCAGGGAGTATATGAATTATTTAAAACAAGTTAATGATTCCAATGCCTTAACTGACATGTATAATGTGTATGCAAATTTGTTGGCTAAGCAAGGGAAGCATAAGGAGGCTCTGGATCATTACCATAAATACCGTGTTCAACAGCTAAGCAAGAATGAATTCTATGGATATGCGAATGTGCTCACCAATATTGGAATATTGCACTTGAATACGAACGCTTTGGATAGCGCTTTTGTTTATACCCTGAGGGCATATGATGAGTATAAAAAAATGAACAAGGCCTCAGAGAACGCAAATGCTGAACTTGTAATGGCAGAGATTGCCTTGAAAAGAAACGATAATGCTTTAGCGATGGATTGGGCTAAACGGTCGTATGATACATATTCGGGGATCGATCTAGATCTTGGAATGATGAATGCCGCTTTGGTGATTGCTCAGATACACCTTAATTCAAAGAACGGCGAAGAAGCCAGAGTGCTTCTTGAAAACAACAGGGCACGTATGAACAACATTCCTATACCATCTGTTAAACGTGATTATTTTTATTGGATCTCTAAGTGTTATGAAATGAGCGGAGCATTTGAGAAAGCGTATGCCAACTTTCAGGATTACAAAGCTTACAACGATTCTGTTTCCTTAGAAACCATGAGTGCCAGATCCATGGAGTTGGATGTGAAATACGATCTGGCAAACAAGGAACAGGAATTAAAGGACACCCAAAGGGATAATGAAATAGCACGATCTCTAAGAAATTGGTTACTCATCCTGATCTTTCTTGCGGTGTGTGTCATCGCTGTTTCTGTAAATGCTTATCAGATCAATTGATAAAGTGCAGAGTT
>DAISHL010000106.1:0-6852 GCA_036822555.1 Bacteroidota bacterium
ATGTTTTGACTCCGCTCAACATGACAGTTTCATTTTAATCAAGTCATACAGAGCGGTGGCGATGTATGACTTTTTTTATGGATAATCCAAATCATTTCATAGGCCAATTCGTTGAAAGTGAATTGCAGGTTGCAGAAAGACTGAAACGTACCAAGGCTTTTATTTTCGATTGGGATGGTGTATTCAATAATGGTTTTAAACAAGGGCAAAACGGAAGCGGATTTAGTGAGGTAGACAGCATGGGTACAAACCTGCTGCGCTTTTCGCACTTTCTCATACATGGTAAAACGCCCATAACAGCCATTATCAGTGGCGAAAAAAACGACAGCGCACAATTTTTTGCAGAACGTGAGCATTTTGATTTCGCCTTTTATAAGATCGCTCACAAGACCGACGCATTGAACTACATCTGCAAAGAAAAAAATATTGAACCCGAAGAGGTGGTATATTTCTTTGATGATGTGCTTGATCTTTCTATTGCAAAGATATGCGGACTAAGAATAATGATCGGTAAAAATGCCACCACATTATTTACAAATTACTGCATCAAGAATGATCTTGTTGATTACGTAAGCCATAACGATGGCTTGAACCACGGCATCAGAGAGTCTTGCGAAATGCTTATGACACTGAATCACAATTTTGATACCGTTTTAAAATTGCGCACAGAATTCAGCGATGAATATAAACGTTACCTTGAATTTAGGAACAATGTGAACGTTAGTTTTTTCACCAAGAACACTGAAGGGAAGATCACAAAGGGTTAAAATTTGTGGTAATAATCAGCAGGACTGATCCACTCAAGTTCCAAATCAATATCCTGTTCCTTCAAAAACTTCTCTAATCCATTTTGATCCCTGAATGATCTCTTTTCACCGGTATTAAAGTTATAATACACAATCTCCTTTTTCGTCTTTCCGTTAGAAAAAACGGCAGTTTCTGCTATAAAATGATCTTTTGTAAAAGCAAAGGAACGGATGCTTGCAAGATCGCAGGATCTTTCGCCATTATCATTCACATCAAATCGGATCACATCCTCTTCATTGAACAATTCTGCGGCATACAGCGAATCCATGCAATGCAATGAATACGGGTAACGCAATGGCAAACGGTAATAATCCCTGAAACCTAAGTACGTATAAAACGATTCCGGTACCAGATCCTTATGTTTCAATGGCTCCATGGACTTTAAGACCGGAATTTGCGCACTTAACCCTATTGAATCGGTGGTATGTACCAGGTCATTCCCCAGTGATTCAAAAGCTTTTGCCTGTTCCATGCTTATTTTCTCCATGTCTTTGGCAAAACTCTTTGTTTTATCTATGATACTTCTGGTTAAAAGCATGATGCAAATTAGCATCACAATGAGAGAGCCAATAAATGCAGCAAGCCATCTGATCCATACCTTATCGCTCACGCTGAATTTAATGATGCCCATGATCAACGACAGAACTGTAAGGATCCCTGTAATAATAATGATCCCAAAAAATAAAAATACCTTTGCCAGCATGTGTCAAAGTTACAAAAATGCGTTAAACGTGGGGTGGCATGCTCCCTGGAGGTAAATAAATGGCTAAAATTCAAGGAAATTTAGCCCCATTTGCAGTATTTATTAAAAATTTACTATATTTGTTGTCCGAAATTAAAAAGAGAGAATCATGTATTTGACATCGCAAGTAAAAAAAGACATTTTCAAAAAGTACGCAGGAAGCGACAAGAACACCGGAAGTGCTGAAGCTCAGATCGCTTTGTTCACACACCGTATTGATCATTTAACTGAACATTTAAAAAAGAATAAAAAAGATTTTGGTACACAACGTGCCTTGTTGAACTTGGTAGGTAAGCGTCGTGCATTGTTAGATTATTTGAAGAAGAATGATCTTACACGTTACCGTGCTATTATCAAAACGTTAGACATCCGTAAATAATTCCGAAAAGATCGGAAACGGTTGTAATTTATTGAAGGGGGGCAATTTGACTAGGTCGAATTGCCTTTTTTATTAAAAGAATCAATCATAAATATAAACCATCCCGAAAAGGTCGGGATAAAACAAACAAACATGTCACAAATAGGAACAACACACAGTTTCGATCTAGGCGATGGCCGTATCGTAACATTGGAAACAGGCAAATTGGCCAAACAGGCTGATGGTGCCGTAGTAGTAAAATTAGGCAACACCATGATCCTTGCAACCGTTGTAAGCTCAAAGGAAGCAAAGGAAGGCGTTGATTTTTTACCATTAACTGTAGATTATCAAGAGAAATATGCCGCTGCCGGTCGTTTTCCGGGAGGCTTTTTTAAACGCGAAGCAAAACTTTCTGATTATGAGGTTTTGATCTCACGTATTGTGGATCGCGCATTGCGTCCTCAATTCCCTGAAGATTACCATGCTGATACACAGATCATGTTATCACTTATTTCTTCAGATAAAGAGATCATGCCGGATGCATTGGTTGGATTAGCGGCTTCTGCAGCCATTGCCGTGAGCGATATTCCAATCAACGGATTGATCAGCGAAGTAAGAGTTGGTAAGATCGATGGAAAACTTGTGATCAATCCAACAAAAACTCAATTGGCCAACAGCACCATTGATATGATCGTTGCCGGTAACGCCACTGACATTGCGATGGTAGAAGGTGAAATGAAAGAGGTAAGTGAAGATGAAATGTTGGAAGCCATCAAGTTTGCTCATGAAGCTATTAAAATTCAGATCAAAGAACTGAATGTATTTGCCGAAAAAGCAGGTTTAAAACCTAAGCGCGAATATTGTCATGAGATCAATGATCCAGCTTTGAAGGAAAAAGTATTCAAAGAAACTTATGACGCTGTTTATGCAGCTGCTAAAAAACTTGATCCAAACAAGAACAACCGTAAGGTTAATTTCAAAGCACCTTTAGAAGAATTCAAAAAGCAATTTACTGCTGAAGAATTAGTTTTAAGAGAAGCTTTGATCAATAAATACTATCATGAAGTTGAATATGTTGCTGTTCGCAGATTAGCAATTGATGAAAAGGTTCGATTGGATGGCCGTAAAACACCCGCCATCCGTCCAATTTGGGCAGAGGTAGGATATTTACCTACTCCACACGGAAGTGCTGTATTTACACGTGGTGAAACACAATCGTTGACCACTGTAACTTTAGGTACACCATTGGACAAACTAAAGATCGATGGTGCATTCAATCAAGGTGAAGAAACGTTCATTTTGCATTACAACTTCCCTGGCTTTAGTACAGGTGAAGCGAAACCTAACCGTGGTCCAGGCCGTCGCGAAGTAGGTCACGGTAACTTGGCATTACGCGCTCTGAAAAAAGTGGTACCAACTGACACAGGATATACAATTCGTGTGGTAAGTGATATTTTAGAAAGTAACGGATCATCCAGTATGGCAACTGTGTGTGCCGGAACATTGGCGTTAATGGATGCCGGTGTGAAGATCACAAAGCCGGTAGCAGGTATTGCCATGGGCTTGATCACAGATGAAAAAGGACAATATGCCATTTTATCCGATATCCTTGGTGATGAAGATCACTTGGGTGATATGGACTTTAAAGTGTGTGGTACAAAAGATGGTATCACTGCAGTTCAAATGGACCTTAAAGTTAACGGCTTAGCTTACGAAGTAATGGCTCAAGCCATGAAACAAGCTAAAGATGGTCGCTTGCATATTATGAATGAGATGCTAAAAGCCATTGATGCACCACGCGAAGATTACAAACCACATGCACCTCGCTTCGAGAAATTGGTTATCCCTGGAGAATTCATTGGTGCCGTAATTGGCCCAAGTGGTAAGGTAATTCAGGAAATGCAACGTTCAACCGGTACTACAATTGTAATTACTGAAGAAGGCAAGAATGGTATCGTTGAGATCTTTGGTGAGAACAAAGAAAGTGTGGATGCTGCTAAAGCAAAGATCAAAGGTATTGTAGCTGTTCCTGAAGTTGGAGAGATCTATGATGCAAAGGTTAAATCGATCATGCCTTATGGTGCATTTGTTGAGATCCTGCCTGGTAAGGACGGTTTACTTCACATCAGTGAATATGACTGGAACCGCAACGAAACCCTTGAAGGACTTATCAAAGAAGGTGATGTGCTGCAAGTGAAATATGTTGGAGATGATCCTAAAACCAAAAAGATCAAATTAAGCAGAAAGGTTTTATTACCAAAGCCTGAAAATGCTGAAAAGAAAGAAGGATAAAAACAAAGCCCCGAAAATATTCGGGGCTTTTTTATTTTACCAACTACTGTCGCTACCGCCTCCACCTGAATCTCCACCGCCTCCCCCATCAAAGGAAGAATCGCTTGACGATGAATCAGAACTACTCCAGCTGCTGTCGGAACTACTTGATGAATACCACGTAGAGTCTGAACCTGAACTTGTATAGGTTCCCGCACCCCATTTGGACTTTCTCACAGCCGCTATGATCCCTGCTATGATAAGCAAAACGATCAACAAAAACGAACCTGCAAAAGGTATCAATAAGAAGATTGTTCCAAGGATCAAGAATACACGTTTCATGGAGATCTCCTGCGCAAAATTCTTTTTTATTACATAGAACAATACAAGGAACAATCCTCCCTGAACAGTATATATGATCATAAACCCCAGCAACACATCTTCATTCTCTGAAGCTACAGGTTCGTTCTTATACTCCTGTTGTGATGAAATGATAAGTTGATCCACAGCCGCGTTCACGCCCCCATAATAGTCACCTTCCTTAAAATAAGGATTCATATACTCCTTTTGTATCCTTTGTGTCAACACATCAGGTACTGCTCCTTCCAATCCGTACCCCACATGTATCCTTGATTTGCGGTCCTTTACAAAAACTGCGATCAGCATTCCGTTATTCTTATTCTTTTGTCCAATGCCCCACTGATGAAATATCTGCTGACAAAGGTCGGACATGGCCTGGCCATTCAACGATTCGGCCACATATACAAATAACTGATTTGAGGTGCTGTCTTCAAAGGCTTTCAACTTCATATTCATCAAACGCTCCTGATCATCAGGGATAGCTGATGCAGCATCGTTCACATAGTTTACTGGGCGCTCTGGAAATGATTGCGCTTTGTACACTATGGAATTTAACAGCAGTAATATGAATAAAAGAAAATGACGCATGCCTAAAAGTAATAAAATTAACGCACCATAAAATTGCTTATTTTTAACTGATGAATGCGCTCATCCTATTAAGGGGCTTACCTGGAGCCGGCAAAACAACGTTGACAAAACTTCTTTGTGAAGAAGAGCGATATCCTGTTTATTCTGTGGATGATTATTTTGAAAGCGACACGGGTGCATATGTCTTCAAATTTGATGAAAATCATTTGGCCTATAAGCAGTGTATGTCTAACACAGAATCAGCGATGATCCGTGGTGACAAGAAGATCTTTGTGCACAATACATTCACGATGGATTGGGAGATAGAACCGTATGTGCTTTTGGCAAAAAAACACGGATACGCATTACATGTGCTCACTGTTGAGAATTACCACAACAGTAAAAATGTTCATGATGTTAGTGATGAACAGATCAAAAAAATGGCTGAGAAATATAAAGTAAAATTATTCTAAGATGAAAGTTGATCCATCATACCTCATTGACCTTGTAAAAACTCCTATGCCCTATGGCAAATATCAGGATAAAATGATCTGTGCCCTCCCGGTCTCCTATCTTGAGTGGTTCAATCGTAATGGTTTCCCTAAAGGGAAACTTGGTGTGCTTTTAGAGCCAATGATTGAAATTAAAATGAATGGTCTTGAACACTTATTGACCCCTCTAAAGAAATTCTGATGCATCAATACAGCTTGTCAGAAATTAAAAAAGAACTGAAAGAACTCCCAAAAGATGTGCTAATTGCCAATCTATTAAGTCTTGCAAAATACAAAAGGGAGTCGAAGGAATATCTGAATTATCTGCTATTCCAATCGCACGATGAAGATAGGTTCATTCAGGAAGCCAAACAAGAAATAGAGAATTCATTCAAAGAAATTACGCAAAGCAATTTATACCTCGTTAAAAAAAGTTTACGCAAGATTTTACGCTTGGTAAACCGCTACGCTAAATACACCGGAAACAAACAAAGAGAGGCCGAACTGATCTTGCACTTTCTCATCACCTTGAAAGATTCAGGTATCCCTTATCACAAGAATGCGGTGTTGGAAAGGCTATATCACACACAGTTAAAAAAGTTACAAACCTGCGTTAGTACATTACATGAAGATCTTCAATACGATTTCCTAAAAGACATGGAACAATTGTAATAGCAAATAAGTGAATATATATACCTATCTTTACTACATCAATCATGCTATTCGAAGATCTAAATATTTCCAAACCATTATTGAGGGCGCTTAACGATCTTGGTTTCAAAGAGGCAACACCAATTCAGGCCAAAGCATTTCCTGTGATCATGTCGGGCAAGGATACAATTGCCATTGCACAAACAGGCACAGGAAAAACATTTGCCTATTTGCTTCCACTACTGCGCCAATTGACTTTTTCCGAACAGAAACAACCGCGTATATTAATTGTTGTACCTACCCGCGAATTAGTGGTTCAGGTTGTTGAAGAAGCAAAAAAACTTGCATCGTACATGAGTACACGAGTTGGAGGGATCTATGGCGGTGCCAACATTAATACTCAGAAGCAATTGATCTTTGACGGATTGGATATTCTGGTATCAACTCCGGGCCGTTTGATAGACATGATCCAAACACGAACCTTAACAGTCAATAGCATTCAAAAACTTGTGATCGATGAAGTGGACGAAATGTTCAACCTTGGATTTCGCTCACAGGTATTGGCTATCATGGACCTGCTGCCAAAAAAACGTCAGAATTTACTT
>DAISHL010000107.1:0-6787 GCA_036822555.1 Bacteroidota bacterium
CTGCCTTTTTACAATACAAGTTAGGAACCTTAAGCACATTGCCTTTTCTTAAGTAACCAAAATCGTTCAACAGATCATTCTTATAACGTAATAAATAATCATTCACAATTAATTTCGAAGCAATGGAACTTGCTGTTTCCTTTGGACCAACCACATAATCAACATAACCGTATGATAAATTCTCATATTGTATCAAATGACAATTGTAGTTGAACTTTTTCACCTTGACTTTGTAAGTAAAGTTCTTCAATCCCTCTTTATCTTTTGAAATGGTAAGAGCAATAGAGCGTCCTATGAACTCAAATCCCAACTCATGTATGGTATAATGTTGGTTCTTCCGCATCATGTTCCCAGACGGATCTAAATTAAGATTGGGGATCAGATTTGGTTTCACTAAAGCCTTATTCTCATTTTGACCATGGTTATAGAGGATCTCTAGTTTCTTCTGACGGTTGATAAAATACAACTGTCTTGGATGCGTTCGCAATTTGATCTCTGAACTGGCGGCAGAATAGGTTCTTCCAAGCCTCTCAATGGCATTGATATGCAGTTTCAACGAATGAACCTTTTTGATGGAATCATACATCTGATGTAAGATCACTGTGGGATCAACAGAATTACTTGGCTTAAAAGAAACCAATAGTATAAGGCTTAAGAACAGTAACGGTATTATATAAATTAACTTTCTCACATCAATTAAACACTAAAGATAGATGTAAGTTTTATATTTACCTTTGATTTTATTTAAGATTTATGTCAGTTTTAGGAATCATTCCAGCACGATACGCCTCAACCCGATTTCCGGGTAAACCATTGGCCAACATTAACGGTAAAACCATGTTACAGCGCGTTGTGGAGCAGGCAAAGAAAGCGTCCTTATTGAATGAGGTGATCGTTGCAACCGACGATCAAAGGATCATCGATCACTGCAACGAAATTGGTGTAAAGGCGGTGATGACCCGTGAAGACCATCAAAGCGGAACAGACAGATGCTACGAAGCTTATTTGCTATCAGGAAGCAAAGCACAATACATCATCAACATACAGGGCGATGAACCTTTTCTTGACCCAGAACAGATCAATTCACTGGCAGCCGCTTGCGATGGGAATGCAGAATTGCTTACACAAATGATCAAATGCGATGATCATGAGGTATTATTTGACACCGGTGAGGTGAAGATCGTTCTCAATGAAACTAATGAAGCGCTGTATTTCAGCAGAAGTGTGATCCCGTTCATAAAAAACGAAGACCCTAAGAACTGGCATTTGAAACACGCTTATTACCGACATGTTGGCATGTATGTATACCGCGCAGATGTGTTGGAAAAGATATCCAAATTAAAGGTATCATCATTGGAAAAAGCGGAATCATTGGAACAGCTGAGATGGCTGCAGAACGGGTTCAAGATAAAATGTATTGAAACTACGTATGACAGTCATTGCGTTGATACGCCGGAAGACATTGAGAAGGTGTTAAAGCTGATGGCTAAATGATCATTTGCGTTTAAGCGCATTGATATTGAACCCTAATCCCGCTGAAAAGCGGATCTCAGACAGGCTTTTGTGCTTATCGTAATTGTGCTCGCCGGCAATGTATCTGAACTGAAGAAAAAAGTTAAAGTATTTGCCAACGAAATAATTATAGCCCAATACAGTTGAGAACACCGGGCTTGTTCCAAAATGAGGCGCAGGCACTTTCAAAGAATCCATACCTAGTTTGGCCATAGCAACTCCAGGCTGAACCCCTATGTGAAGATCACCGTCACCCTTTACAAAATGGTAATTGAACCCAAAGAACAAATTGTGCAATTGATCAAAGCCATGGGCCGCCTTTGTTTGTTCGCCAAGAAAAAGATACCCCTCCCCTGCCACAGAAACCTTTTCATTCAAATAGCCTTCGAGATTGCCATGCAGGTAAAAATAAGATTCGTTATAACCAAACATTTTTGAAGGGCTGATGGTTGCCATGGCTTTGATAAGTACTGGTCGAATAACTTCTGCCTGTGCATTTACCATGTGCTGCACAAAGATGAAAATGGCTATGAAAAAGCTTAATCTCTTTTCCATAATTTGGCAATTTTGTAATTCACACTTAACGTGGTAAGCAAATGCCCGTGCAATGCTGTTTCATGCTGTTCACCAATATGCACTGAAGCTCCATCCATATGCGCTTCGAGCTTCTTGGTCAGATGGATCATGTACTGACTTATCAATGTGATATCAAATCGCTCGGTTAAATTCAAAAGGCATGCCAATCCTGCCTGCACTGCAGACCCCCATCTGTCCTTTACATTGGAAACATTCGCGATCTCAGACATTCTGTTGTAATCAAAACAATGTCCGGCGATCACATAAGGCTGCAACTTTTTTGGATACTTTAATTCCTTGAACGGATAGAACATCACCGACCAGCCAATATGGTAGTAATCACTTCTGACCTTGTCATCCACATTAATGGAAATATAATCGGCGAACCATTCTGTATTTACCTGATTGCTCAGCTGAATGCGGAACTGGCCGCCGGTTCCAACCCCCAAGCCTTCGTGGCTGAAGGCACTTACCGTTGAACGTGCACCTAAGGAGAACCAGCCTGAATTGGATGATGTTTGTGCTCTTGATGTAAATAAAAAAAGCAAGGCTAAAACAACTGTTGCTATCTTAATGCCTTGCTTCATGAGTATTCAATTGATCTTATTTTTTTGCGTCTGCTAAAAACTGCGCCAAACCGCTGTCAGTTAATGGATGCTTCAATAAGGCTGTAATAGCACTTAACGGACAAGTAGCCACATCTGCGCCAATCTTAGCACACTCAATGATATGCATTGGATGACGAACGCTTGCAGCCAGGATCTGTGTTTCAAATCCGAAATTATCATAGATGGTACGAATGTCTTCGATCAAGGTCAAACCATCTGTACTCACATCATCCAAACGACCGATGAACGGCGACACGTAAGTTGCTCCGGCTTTAGCGGCAAGTAGGGCCTGACCAGCAGAGAACACTAGTGTACAATTTGTTTTGATCCCCTTTTCAGTGAAATACTTTATCGCCTTCACTCCGTCTTTGATCATTGGTATCTTTACAACAATGCGCGGATGCAATTTTGCAAGTGCTTCCCCTTCTTTCACCATGCCTTCAAAATCAGTAGCAATAACCTCTGCGCTAACATCGCCGGTTACTATGTTACAAATATCTACGTAATGTTTTAAAATATTCTCCTGGCCTTTAATGCCTTCTTTAGCCATCAAGGATGGGTTTGTAGTTACACCATCAAGAACTCCTAGGTCCTGTGCTTCTTTGATCTGAGCCAAATTGGCTGTATCTATAAAAAACTTCATGAATAATAGTATTGTGCAGCAAAAATAGCAATTAAGTATTACTACCCTATTGCAAGAGTTTTAAGGTTTTAACCAAATATTAACTGTTATTGCTTTACAATACGTTTTGTACCATTTACTCCGGATGCAGTAACATTTACTAAATATGCTCCTGAGCTCAATCCATCCATTGATACATGAGTCTTTGCCTCACCGCTGATCTCTGCAGTTCTCACTGCTTTCCCCTGAAGGTCATAGATAACGATCTTGCCATTGGTGCCGGCTTGAGTTAATTCAATGGTCAGGTTTTCGTTCGCGATCAAGGTTGGATAAACCTTTACTGTATTTTCAAACTTTGTTTGTGCTGTTAAACCTGTGGTGATAGAGTTCACATCAATACTTTGAATGGATTTGGCATAAGTACCTGCAAATAATTTACCGCTTACAGGATTGTATTCGATATCCCAAACAGAAATGATAGGCATGTTACTTCCTACTCTGGCCCAACTGGTACCGCCATTATAGGTCACATACACGCCAATATCCGTTGCTACAAACAAGGTATTCTCATTGTTAGGCATGATCAACACATCGTTAATTCCAGCTTGCGGCAAGTTGCCGCTGATATCTGTCCAGGTGCTGCCGTTATTGGTAGATCTGTGGATATGCGGCACATACGAATTGAATTTATAACCGGTATGTGTTACGTACACATTATTTGAAAAGTTCGGCGAGGCATGAATGCTGGTCACATATCTGTTAGGCAGACCGGTTGTAATATTCGTCCATGTACCTCCATCATTTTGGGTTACCCATACATTGCCATCTGAGGTCCCCACATAGATCTTTTGTGCATTGAGTTCAGAATTATCAATGGCGGAAATATTATGGAAACGTGCATCATACACTAATCCATCTGTCAGATCACCACTGATCGGTGTCCAGTTATCCATTGGTCCATTCGTATTCTTGTACACTCGGTAGGTTCCGGTGTATTGAATATTGGCATTGAATTTATTGAGTACGTAAGGCATATCCCAATTCCTTCGGTCAGATGGGTCTATGTTATTATCGTTATTGTTCCAGCTAACACCACCATCTATGGTTGCATATAAACTTCCATTCTGCGTTTCCACATAATAGGTGTTTGCATCGGTTGGGTCAAAACGCATCTGGAATCCATCTCCACCAAACTCTCGGCTCCATGCATTCACGGAAGATGCATTGCCTTTGGTAGTTCCGTTATCCTGGGCACCTCCCCAGTATTCAGTTGGTGCATTCGGATTGTATGCTACTCTGTAGAATTGTGTATTCGGTATCTCATCCACATCAGAATAGTTTGAACCATCGTCAGCAGTGAAATAGGTACCTCCATCTGTTCCAAGGTAATACTTTCCCTGACCAACAAACTTTATGGCATGTATGTCGGCGTGTACATCATAATTCCACCATGGCTGCATGTTCAAGGTCCAATTCTGACCGCCATCGTTGCTTTTGAAGAGTTCTACACCTCCGATATACACCTGTTCATCATCATTAGGAGAACATTCTATCATGTTGAAATACCAGCCAAATCCTCCGTAATTACCGGCAATACCGTTGTTACCCATATCCGTAAAGCTTGCGCCACCGTTGGTTGTTTTGAACACCGACATCATGCTGTACAAACTATCACTAACGGCTACATATAGTTTGCTCGGATTTTGTTTGCTCATGCAAATGCTGTATTTGTTCACCTTGTAATTAGGCAATCCATTCAGCAGGATATTCCAGCTTGTTCCGCCATTGGTTGTCTTGTGGATGCGTGCATCATTTGAATAACGGATGTTGACCGTTGCATTTCTTATACATGTATAGCTGGCAGCATAGATCTCGCTGTTATTGGTGGGATTCATAACGATATCACTTACACCGGTTTGATTATTGATGAACAACACCTGACTCCAGCTTGTTCCGCCATTGGTACTCTTGTATACACCTCTGTTATTGTCTGCCACCAGAGGATTGCCCATGGCCGAAACATACACTTCATTTGAATTGTTAGGGCTCACAATGATCTTACTGATGATCTTGGTATTGGTAAGACCAATATTGGTCCAGGTATTCCCTCCATCGGTACTTTTATAAACACCGTCTCCTACAAACACTGTAAACGGTATATCCGGATCTCCGGTACCGGCGTAAATGGTATTAGGATTGTTTGGATCAATGGCAATGGAGCCAATATATAAGAATGGCTTATCATCAAAAACAGGTACCCAGCTGCTACCGCCATTGGTTGTCTTATAGATCCCTGCACCAGGTGTACCAATAAATACAACATTTGAATTTGTTGGACTCACAGCCATACAAGTGATACGCCCTCCAATATTTGTTGGTCCTTCAAGTTGCCAGCTGGCTGCTGAGGCCTGAGTGCCTTTGCTGTAATTAAAGGCATTGGTCAACACCTCATTAAAGGCTTTTGAATCAAACTGAGCATCGGGCCAGGTGCGCATGTCAGCAAATCTGTCAAAAGGTTTTGCAGGATTCTCAGCTGATCTTTCCTTAGAACCAATAAACTTAAGAGCCACAGCACAAATAACAGCTTTGGCAATACTTGAAACAATAAATACTTTTTTCATGATTGATCGTGTACTCAAAGATAAACAATAAAGAATAATGATGAACCGGACGGAAATAAAAAAGCCGCCTGAATGAGGTAGCTTTTCATATCATTTATGGAATGATAAAGCTCATTGAGTTAGTATTTCACGGATACGAGCAGCTTTACCTGTTCTTGAGCGTAAGTAGTATAATTTAGCGCGACGAACAACAACAACTTTGTTCAATTCGATCTTATCGATGAATGGTGATGCTACCGGGAAAATTCTTTCCACGCCAATACCGTTGCTCATTTTACGAACTGTAAAAGTAGCTGTGGCATTTTCATTCTTTCTTTGGATAACCACACCAGTGAATTGCTGGATACGTTCTTTGTCACCCTCTTTGATCTTGTAAGATACAGTAACTGTATCACCAGCTTTGAATTTTGGGTGGTTGTTTGCAAGAGTTAACTGCTGTTTTACGTAGTCTAATAATAAACTCATGACTTCATTTTTTTGTGTTAAGCTTACCAGCATTCTTTACTTCGTGTAAACAGCGGCTTGATAAACGGACTGCAAAAATAGAAAATTATTCAATTCCTGCAAAAAAACCTGCTTTTTTTCTTAATTTCGCCCCCAATTACTCTAGTGTTTGCCTGAACTGTGGTTCGGGAGTATGCTATGCCCAGGTGTTGGAATGGTATACAAGTACGCTTGAGGTGCGTATGCCGCGAGGCGTGAGAGTTCGAGTCTCTTCCTGGGTACAACTCCAAAAAAAGGCAACTTTTTTTGGAGTTTTTTTATTTATAGTGTTCAATACTAAGAAATTAGAATGCCACTTTTTTAAGTATTTTTCCCATTAATTTGAACCCGAATTCGGATAGTTT
>DAISHL010000108.1:0-6787 GCA_036822555.1 Bacteroidota bacterium
CCAAAAATTCATTCGGCTAAAAATCCCGTGCTTCCTTTGTTTTGGAAGAATAACCTCCAGGAATAATCCAATTGAATATGCCACTAAAACAGAAATATAAACATTAGGAAAAGCAGTGTTCCTAAAACTGTTCTTTACAAATAAAAGAAATGCTGCCTGCTGAGATTGTAACTCATGAATAATATCATGTAATAGTGACATAAATCTTTTTTTATTTCTGAAATGTCTATAAAATACAAGGCTTGTGGCACATGATTTTTAAATTTCCAAAATAATTTTAACCAATTAAATATATTTAAATTTAGAGATTATTTATCATTGGCGATCTTTCAGTTTCTGAAATTCTTTTTCAATGGCCTCAGGTCTGTTTAAGATATAGGCATCTGCAAACTTAAATGCCAAACCTATGCCCCACCCTAAACTGCACCACAATGGCCATGGTATATTCATGCTGAAGGTACCAGTGGTTTCTTTATCACCAATGTACCAAAGGATCCATAAAAATACATTCACGATCACATAGGCAGCGAGTTGTCTTTTAAAGCTCACTCTTTTTTTAGCCTGCTTCCACAGCATAAGCTCTCTTTCGGTTTGCAATGTTGTTTCCATTTTATTTTTTGGTGTTTATATATTGTTTCAAATTCTTCACGTACTCTTCAAAGGCCGCAATTCCTTTTGGCGTGATCTTACACAGTGTTTGAGGATAATTGTCCTTGAATTTCTTCTCTACATCTATGTAATTTACGTCCTTCAGTTTTTGTATCTGCACACTCAAATTGCCTGCCGTTGCTCCTGTCTCTTCCTTCAAATAGGTGAACTCGGCCTCCTTTACCGACACCAACAAAGAAATAACGGCCAAACGCAATTGCGAATGCAATATTGGATCTAGTTCTTTAAACATTCTGCGATCTGTATTTTGACCTAAGTAAATGCCCCGGTATGATATAGCTTCCTGTCAATGCCACCGCTATGATCAATAATTGTTCTGTTTCATTAAAGAATACCGAAGCAACCGCAGAGGCAAATGCAACCAGACTTCCAAATACTAGGGGTTTAAAACTTAATATACCTCCGGAAATAAACGTGGCAATGCCATACAAAAGCATTAATGAAAAATAAGTAGGCTTAATGCCATGTGCCGGCATAAATACAAGTATGATCACCAATCCAATTCCAAATGCGGTCCATAAATAACTCAAATAGGTATCTACATAGCTTTTCACCAATTTCTTTTTGCCTTGCCTGTATCCATAGATGGCCGAAAATATGCCTCCTAATGGCATAAGCACAGGCCAAAACCAATGGCCGATGTTCAGATCGAGTTTAATGGTGGTGTAATGTATTAGCGATGCAATGGTAACCAACCATCCCCAAAAGATCAACAGAAATCCATCATCTGCCAATCGGCTTTTGGCATTGTTGATCATCTTATGTATGATCTCTAAACTCTCGTGCGCTTCTAAATTGGTATTATTCATTGGTATGATGTTTAAATTCTTCACAAATGTAAACTAGTTTACGTTATAAACCAAATAAAAATCAAAATATTTTAAAAGGGATGCTTAAACCCCTCTTAGATCAAGGTTTGTAATTCGCGTACGGTGTATGTCAGCATCTCATCCGTAAAATCGAGATGTGTTACCATTCTGATGGTGTGCTTTCCAAAGGCTGCCACTTTTATGCCTCGGGCACCGGCCTTTTCAATGAATTGCTCGGCAGTCACTTGTTTCAGGTCAAAGATCACAATATTGGTATCCACCGGCAATACCTCCTGCACATAATTCAATTGTTGCAAAGCTTTGCCCAATTCTCTGGCGCGTGCATGATCATCCTTCAGGCGTGTAATGTTATTTTCCAAAGCATACAAGCCTGCTGCAGCCAAATACCCAACCTGCCTCATGCCTCCACCAAATACTTTCCTTACTTTTCGTGCTTGCTTAATGAAATTCTTATCGCCTAACAATACAGAGCCGGCGGGTGTTCCCAATCCTTTACTCAAACAAATGGAAATGGAATCAAACAATTCTCCATACTGTTTCGGCGTTTCTCCTGTCTCAACCAAGGCATTGAATAATCTTGCGCCATCAAGGTGTAATTTGATGGACGATTTTCTGCAATAGTCAGCAATGGCCTTGATGTCATTCAACGCGTAATAACTGCCACCTGCCTTGTTCACTGTATTCTCCAAACTTACCAGGCTGCTGCGCGTAAGCCAGTCCTGATCTCCATTCACATGGTCCTGTATCTGCCCAACAGTTAGTCTTCCCCTGTCGCCCTGTATCAATTTGGCCTGCACGCCTGAATTTCTTGCCAAGCCCCCTCCTTCATAGTGGTAAATATGACTGTTCACATCACACAACACTTCGTCACCGGGACGTGTATGTACATTGATGGCAATTTGATTGGTCATAGTACCACTCGGACAAAATAATCCTGCCTCATGTCCGAACAGGTCTGCCAGTGTTTGTTCCAGTTTGATCACGGTGGGATCTTCCTTGAACACATCATCTCCAACTTCGGCACTCATCATGGCTTCCAGCATTTGTTTGCCTGGCTTGGTCACAGTATCACTTCGTAGGTCAACGGTCATAGTTTTATTTTTTTCGTAATAACATCAATCCATCACGTATCGGCAATAGTAAGGCCTCTACCCTAACATCCGCACTCACAGCCACATTGAATTCGTGGATCAGTTTAGTGTCCGCATCCATTTTTTCCATTTCCTGCACCACTTTACCACTCCACAATACATTATCGGCAATGATCAATCCTCCGCTTGCCACCTTATCGATCACCGCATTGAAATAATTCAGATAATTGCGTTTATCTGCATCAATGAATACCAGGTCAAAGCTATGCTGTAATTGCGGTATAATGTTCAGGGCCTGACCCTGCATCAACTCGATCTTTGACGCATATTCAGATTGCTTAAAATAGATCTTCGCAAAAAAATTGGTCTCTTCATTCGGATCAATGGTGATCAGCTTCCCCTCAGGAGCCAATCCTTCTGCCAAACATAGGGCCGAATAGCCGGTATAGGTACCTATCTCAAGGATCGTACGGGGACATTTCATTTTGCTGATCATGCTTAGGAAGCGGCCTTGCAAATGGCCACTCAACATGCGTGGTTGAGGCACCTTTAAAAATGTTTCACGATTGAGCTTCTGCAAAAGCTCTGGTTCCTTTTCAGAATGATTCTCGGCATAAAATTGTATGGCCCTCTCTATAAATTCCATTCTTTAAAAATATCCAACAAATTCATCAGCAAAAAGGCATTCATCCATAAGTTTTCAGTACTTCCCGGTGAATTCCACAATTTTTTATATATTTATATATAGCGGATGCAAATTCATCTTGACCATATACCGGTAAGCAACATTGAGCTCGAGGGCGTTTACAATTTATTATTGTGGACCAACGGCATCATTGAACTCAACTGGAAAAAAGAACTCGATGAAATTTCATTGGACCATTTGCGTTCACTCAAGGACGATATTAAAACCCTTGGCAATGGAAAACGCATGCCCATTATAGTATGTGCAGGTGATTTCATTCAAATCACAGATGAGGGTAAAAAAATATTCAGCCTCCGAGGAAGGTCAAACCTATACACTCGCCAATGCCATTATTGTTGACAATTTAGGCAAACGCATCCTTTTCAATTTCTTTTGTAAACTATACAAACCGGTAAGACCGATCAAAGCCTTTAACGATAAAGAAAGTGCCACCTATTGGTTGTTGAATACCAGGTTTAAAGACTGATCTCTACCACTCAATTCTTTATTATATCAAAATAAATTTGTGCAACCAAATAGTTTCACATATATTTGCAACCAAACAGTTGCTAAAAGAACATGAGAAAATTAAAATTAAAGGAACAAACCAGCATCGACGGATTCATTTGAGGACACAACGGAGAGATGGACTGGGTGAACATGAATTGGGGAAGCGATATCATGGCATATGTGCAATCCCTCACCAATCTGGTAGACACCATCTTGTTAGGAAAGAATCTGGCCATGGGCTTCATCCCCCATTGGTCGGCCTTATACGCTGATCCCAAAATACGTGATGCTGCCTCCGAGAAATTCGTACTCACCCCAAAAGTGGTATTCAGTAAAACCCTCACCAAAAGCGAATGGGATCATACCGTGGTGAACAACGGCGACCTGGCCACAGAAGTGAACAAACTAAAACAAGGTCAAGGCAATGACATGATCGCTTACGGCGGTGCAAAATTTGTAGCCTCATTGATCAAAGAGAACCTCATTGATGAGCTGCATCTGTTCGTTAACCCCACAGCCATTGGCAAAGGCATGCCTATTTTTAATGAATTAACCAAAAACCAAACTTACACCCTTATCAACAGCAGATCCTTTGACTGTGGAATTGCTGTACTTGTTTATAAACCTTTGAAATAAATAAATGAGAAGAGATGTCTTTCAGGCCATTGCCGACCCTACCCGTCGTGCGATCCTTGCTCTTTTAGCAACTCAGGCCATGACCCCAAACGCGCTTGCTGAACATTTTTACAGCAGCAGGCAGGCAGTAAGCAAACACTTGAAAATACTCAGTGAATGCGAACTGGTAAAAGCAAAACACCATGGCCGTGAAATTCATTATGAACTACATGTCACAAAAATGAAAGAGATAGATAAATGGCTGGCGCAGTTCCGCATCCTGTGGGAAAAACGATTCGACCAGTGAGATCAATTGTTACACAAATTAAAACATAAAAAATGAATCCGCATTTGAAATTTGACTTTACAGTAAACAAGCAAACCAACTCCATTGAAGTAACGCGTGAATTTGCCGCCGACCTTGACATGGTGTTGGCTGCATGGACCACTCCTGAACTGCTTGACTAATGGTGGGCACCAAAGCCTTACCAAACCAGAACCAAATACATGAACTTTACAGTTGGCGGGTATTGGTTATATGCCATGATCGGTCCGAATAACGAAACCCATTGGTGCAGGGCCGATTACAAAAGTATTGACCCAAAGAAAAGTTTCTCGGGTCTGGATGCTTTTTGCAATGAGAAGGGAGAGATCAACACCGACTTTCCGCGCTCCTTATGGAACAACAGCTTCAACAGTGTATCGGCAGAACGCACCGAAGTGAACATACGCATTAGCTATGAAACCCTGGCTGACCTTGAAAAAATTGTGGAGGTAGGCTTTAAAGAAGGCTTTACCATGGCCTTGGGCAATTTGGATCAGTATCTGGAAGCGCAATTCAAATTACGTTTGCAAAACAAAACATCCTCTCAACCAAGGGTAAGTACCTATTTGAATTTTGCAGGAAATACCGAAGAGGCCATGCTGTTCTACAAACAAGCCTTCCGTGGAGAATTTACAGGCAAAGGCATACAACGTTTTGGCGACCTGCCTGAAAATCCAGGTCAGCCGCCTATTTCTGAGTCCTTAAAAAAATTGGTATTGCATGTGGAGCTTCCGTTATTGGGCGGGCATATCATAATGGCCACCGATGCGCCAAAGGAGATGGGCTTTTCCGTGAGCAAAGGAAACACCATGCATATACAGCTTGAACCGGAAACACGTGAAGAAGCCAATCGATTGTTTGATGAACTCTCGGTAGGCGGAACCGTTGAAATGCCCATGCAGGATATGTTCTGGGGCGGATACTTCGGAAGTTTCTGTGACAAGTATGGCATCAACTGGATGATCCATCATACCACACTAAAGTAAACATGACAAAAGAGATCAAAGATTACCACAAGGCATTGAGCGAAAACGACGCCACCATATGCGATCTGTTATTTGCAGAGATCACCACACATTTGCCGGAAGCGGAATACAAAGTATGGCACGGGCATCCGGTGTGGTTCATTGAAGGCAACCCCATTGTTGGCTACAGCAAACTGAAAGATGGTATCAGACTGTTGTTCTGGAGCGGACAAAGTTTTGAGGAAGAAGGCTTGCAAAAGGAAGGCAAATTCAAAGCCGCAGATAAACGTTATGTTACAGCCGGAGAGATCAAAAAAACAGAGTTGAAGCGCTGGTTAAAAAAGGCCAGAGACATTCAATGGGATTATAAGAACATTGTAAAACGCAAAGGCGTGTTAGAGCGATTGAAATAACACAGGCAAAATTTATGACCATTAAAGCAAGTACAAAACGTTTGATGTTACGGGAACTGGATCATACCGATGAGGCCGATCTGTTTGAGATGGATTCTGATGCAGAAGTGCATCGCTACATTGAGAACAAACCCGTACAAAGCATGAATGAGATCAGGAACGTGATTGCCATGCTAAAGAAGCAATACGCCGAGAATGGCATTGCACGCTGGGCGGTGGTAATAAAAGAAGCCGGTGAATGCATAGGCTGGTGCGGCTTAAAATTAGTTAAGGAGCCGGTGAACGGACACACTAATTTTTATGAGCTTGGTTACCGCTTTAAAAGAAAGCATTGGGGCAAAGGCTATGCTACGGAGGCCTCACAAGCTGTAATCAATTACGGACAAGATACGTTGAATTTACAAACGATCTACGCCATCACCGACCCGGGCAACAAAGCCTCCAAACACGTGTTAAAGAAACTGGGCTTCATTTACCGCGAGACCTTTGATGATGAAGGCAGCGCCACCGATTGGTTTGAATGGAGAAGGTAGTGTAAATTCCTTATTTATCTCCTTTACAATTATTACCTTTTTAAAATTTCCTTTTTTTACTACTTTTACCTAGGCCTTAAATATTCGCAAATCTTGATAAATTTGCGTGATAAGCACAATTTTATGGCGCCTATAAGCTAGTTAGTTGCCA
>DAISHL010000109.1:0-6770 GCA_036822555.1 Bacteroidota bacterium
AAAGCCATTTTATAAATCCAATCCGGGGGTTTGAGAATTCAAGTATTACCAATTTGCCGCCGGGTTTTAAAATGCGGTGCAGATTGATCATACCTTTCTCCAGATTCTCAAAATTACGTACGCCAAACCCAACTACTATGGCATCAAATGTGTTATCTGGGAAGGCCAGCGTTTCCGCATCACCATACTCAAGCGTGATGAGTTTCTCCAGCCCCGCCTTCTTGATCTTTTCCCTTCCGAATTTCATCATCCCTTCACTAATATCAACTCCTATGATCTTTTCAGGGCCAAGCTTTGCACATTCCATAGCAAAATCAGCTGTGCCTGTAGCAACATCAAGTATGGTCTTCGGCTTGCTTTCTTGAAGAAGCTTTACACATTTTTTTCTCCAGTCCTTGTGGATACCCAGTGATAATAATGAGTTCAGAAAATCATACCGGAAAGCGATATTATCGAACATCTGAGCAACTTGCTCTTTCTTTGAATCTTCTGTTTGATACGGAGTTACCTTTTGCATTCTACATTCCCTTCTGCCAACACATGATTCATGATCAGCTTTTTACAATATCGAGCTTTAACGCTTCTTCTAACAACTGTTCTTTATTGATAGGCACAACTCCTATTTGCTCACACACGAGACCTCCGGATAAATTTGCGAGCGCTGCGGTGAGCACATCGTTACATTCGAGGGCGCGACATAATGAGGCCACGCTAATTACAGTATCACCAGCCCCACTCACATCTGCAATGCTTCTGATATGTGCAGGTATGTGTTCCTTAACTTTTCGTGAATTGGTGATAACGCCTTTCTCGGCCAAGGTCACAAGAGCGGTCTCAAACTTTTGCTTTACCCTGTAACTGCTGATAGCGCGTTGCAACTCATTGATGTTGTCTGATGAGATGTCAAGCTTCAATCCCTCTCTTAGCTCTTTTAAATTAGGCTTGAATAAGCTCACACCTTTGTAGGCGTTGAAATTCTTTTTCTTCGGGTCAACACATGTTGGGATCCCTTTGGACCTTGATAATTCACCAACTTTGCTGATCATTCGCGGTGTGATGAGGCCTTTGTTGTAATCCTCAAAAATGATCACATCGATCTTTTCATGTTGAATGATGTAATTGATCAGTGTTAAAAGCTGATTGGTCTCTGATTGAGAGATATCCTCCTCAGTTTCCTCATCAATTCGCAACAACTGAGCATTGTTCCCGATCACGCGGGTTTTAACAGTTGTTACCCTGTCTCTGCTTTTTAAGATTCCTTTTTGCGATAATTTTTGTTTCTTCAACAGATCCAAGAAATTCTGTCCTTCAATATCCACTCCAATATCAGAGCTCAGGATAGGATTGGCACCCAAGGCCTGGATATTCAATGCTACATTGGCCGCGCCTCCTAATCTGATTTCCTTATGTGACACGGAAACAATAGGTACCGGAGCTTCAGGAGAAATTCTGTTCACTTTTCCCCACAAATAACTATCGATCATCACATCACCTATGATCAACACATTCAAATTATTGAATGATCTGAATATCTCGCGGATGTGTTCTTTCTTTACTGAGTATCTTTTCATTGCTTAAGCAAGTTTTGCAAGTGCTTCTTTCATGCGCTTTAATGCCTCTTTCAAATTCTCTTCACTGGTGGCATACGAAAAACGGATGTATTTATCATCACCGAATGCAGCACCTGGGACCAATGCCACATGTGCCTCTGCCAAAAGGAACAGCGACAGGTCGGTGGCATTATTGATCGTATGCTCTTTATATTGTTTTCCAAAATAGTAACTAACCTCAGGATATACATAGAACGCTCCTTGAGGCACATTTGTTTTCAAACCAGGGATTTCTTTCATCAATTGCAACACAAGGTCCCTTCTTTTATGGAAAGCCTCCTGCATTGGTTTGATGTATGTATTGAAATCCAGTTCCATGGCCTTATGCATGGCCTTTTGTGTGATGCTGCATGTTGCAGAAGTGAATTGACCCTGCATTTTATCACAAGCCTGAGCGATCCACTTTGGCGCGGCAAGAATACCACCTCTCCATCCGGTCATTGCAAACCCTTTTGAAACGCCATTGATGGTAATTACTCTATCCTTAATAAAATCAAATTGAGCAAAGCTTTCATGTTTACCAACAAAATTGATATGCTCATAGATCTCGTCGCTCAATATATACAATTCATCATACTTCTTGACCACATCTGCAAGTGCTTTTAACTCTGATTTGGTATAAACACTGCCGGTAGGGTTGCATGGCGTGCTTAACATGATCAATCTGGTCTTTGGAGTTATTGCAGCTTCCAATTGCTGTGGAGTTATTTTAAAATCCGCATCGATCTCTGTATTCACTACCACAGGAACACCGCCTGCCAGTTTCAATATCTCTAAATAGCTTACCCAAAATGGCGCAGGCACTATCACTTCATCACCAGGGTTAATGATACAAAGCACGGCATTGGCAATACTTTGTTTAGCACCGGTGGATACAACGATCTCATCAGGCTGATAATCCAAACCATTATCACGTTTGAATTTTTTGCAAATGGCCTCTCTCAGTTCTAAATACCCTGAAACATGTGTATAATAACTGAAATTAGAATCAATGGCATCTTTTGCTGCTTGCTTTATCACATCGGGAGTCGCAAAATCTGGCTCGCCAAGGCTTAAGCTAATGATATCAATCCCTTGAGCTTTTAATTCACGGCTTTTTCGGGCCATGGCAATGGTCTGAGATTCGGAGATCTGGTTGACCTTATCGGATAAATGCATAACTAGTAAATTGTAACAAATCTAACAACAATTTTAATGTTTTTACATAAAAAGCCAATAAAAAAATCCGCCCTGTAAAGAGCGGATTTCCTTGTGTATACAACACTCACATCACTGAATACTGATCAGTTTTTGAGAAACCTGTTTGTTATTATGGCTTGTTTTAATGAAATATACGCCGCTTGCAAGGTTTGTAGGCAAATACACGGTTTTCTTTTGTAAACCAGCTGCTTGCTTTTCGTTGATCAACTGACTGATCAATTGCCCATTAATGCTTACAAGGTCGATAGTTACGTTACCTGCTTCATTCAAGCTATAGTTGAAGTTGATCTGTTCTTTAGCAGGATTTGGATAAAACCCAAAACCACTGATCTCCATTACATTCTCGCTGATACCTGTAGTTGAAGGAGTAGTCAATGACAGAGAAGCTGTTAAAGGTAGGTCACCTGAGGTTCCTCCGTTGTTGTTCACGCAATTACCAGCCAAATAGATGTTTACAGCCCCTGAGCTAGGTGCTACCCACTCAAATGAGAACGTAGTTAATCCGGTACCTGATTTTGGTGCAGTGTGAGTTGCATTCATGCGTCCGTTGCCTGTTACCAACTGTACATTGGTACCTGCATTTTGCATTGTTCCGGTACTTGCATTGGATGAATTCAAGATCTCACATGCGAAACCAAAATTTGAGAAACCTACAGCACCAATGATCATATTCATTGTGTAGGTTTGGCCGGGAACATAGGTGTTGTTGGTGAAGGCCGGTATAGCCGTGATGGTAGCGCCTGACACCAAGCTTGTACCACCACTGTGGCAAGCACCACAATTTCCTTCGCCCGGAGATCCGGTTTGGCCAGCCTTTCCGCCGGAGTTCAATGTCACAAATGCAGAGCTCATGCCAAATACTGTTAAGGCAGAGGCGATAATGAGTAAAGTTCTTTTCATAGGGTTTAGTTTAAGTTTTTATAAAAATAATAAATAAACGAATTAAAAAAAAACATTGTTTATTTTTGTCTTATGTTAAGTTTCAGGTCCATTCTTTTGATCGGTTGTTTTCATACATGCAGCATGCTTAGTGCTCAAACAGCCCCTAAAAAACAAGGCGATCCGGTTAAAAAGGATGAGTCTAAAAAGAACAGCGAATTCGAGTTAAAGAACTACAAATCTGATCCTAACGACCGCCTGATCCTTGAAGTGAATCACACAGGATGGCTTAACATCCCATCCAACATTAAAATGAATTGGAAAAGTCTGGGATTCAACGTTGCACTAATGTTTGATAAACCTTTAGGTCGGTCTAATTTCAGTATTGGCTATGGAATTGGTTTATACAGCCACAATTTTCACAGCAACGCGGATTTTGTTTACAGATATGATAGCCTGAAAAATTATATAGTAACCGATATGGTGCCAAAGACCAACAATTACACCATCAACAGATTCGGTCAAAAAATACTTGAAATACCCTTAGAGCTCCGTTTCAGAACAAAAACCTACACCAAATTCAAAGTCATGCTTGGAGGTAAATTCGGGTATGTGGTTCACGATTTCAGAAAAGTATTTGATGACAGAGGAAAATTCAAGATCTACGATACTAAGAACCTCAATTACCTAAGATACGGGGTTGTTTTTAGAATTGGTGTTGAACAAATTTGCTTTACCGCGTGTTATTATTTCAGCGATGTGTTTAAAAAGGACAGGGCTGTAAATGGAATCACCCCGTATTCTTTTGGAATAGCTATAATTCCATACTAAAATGAAACCGATCTCCATTTCTGATAAATTGCTGGAGCACAAGATCAAAAAAGGCAAAGGTGAGGACCTTGTGATCTCGGAGGTTTATAAGATCCTTAACAATGATCTGTTTCAGGAAAAAAAAGTATTAGAGAATCTTACACTTTACAACAAAACGTTCGAACTCATTAACGAAGAGGATTCTGATGTGTTTCAAATTTTTTCTCCGGACAGCATTAAACAGATAGCCATTGAATACCGTTTGAAGTTTCTTGACTCACAACATTACAAACGCGAAATTCCATACGAGGCTATTTTAAAGATCAAGAACCTGAATATGTCGCAAGGAAAAGACCTTAAGCATTTTAAAATACTTGCGCCAGTTGAGAATTTTAGAAAGGACGGGAATGATGTTAGTTTACTGCTGTTTGCGCCTACCAACCATGGCAACTATTGCCTTATTCATAAATGGGGAGAAGAATTGAAATGGAACAGAAAACTCCTTTCATGGCCATTGAGAAAATTTGAGACCTTATTATGCACCGTAGCTCTAATATCCCTGGTATTAGCAGTAAGTTTGCCAACACGATTGATATGGCTTCCGCAACATGCCGATTATTGGGGCATGTACAGGGTAGGTGCATTCTTTCATATCCTTATTTTCAACATGGGTATTACAGCCTATATCACCTTTGCATTCGGGAAAAATTTCAGTTCAAACACCTGGAATAGCGTTCAGGACTTTCACTAAATAAAAAATCCGTTACAGAATAACTGCAACGGATCCTAAATTTCATTTTCGGCTATTATTTATGCGTTTTCTCGCTGCTAACAGTCAATTTCTTACGGCCTCTAGATCTGCGTGCTGCCAAAACCCTGCGACCATTTGCAGTAGCCATACGTTGTCTGAAACCATGTTTGTTGGTTCTCTTACGTCTCGATGGTTGGAAAGTCCTATTCATCTTATATTCAGTTTAAATTTGTTACTATTTTTTAAAATGGACTGCAAATATACACAATTATTTTAATCCGCAAATTAATTTTTAAGGGCTAAAAATCGCTAAAATATTCGGTTTCATTACAAATTGATGACACCAATAACCTATTAAACCCTAATTTTGCGGCTCATTTAACAGTTTTTTATGGCAAAAGGCCGAAGAGGACAAGCATCAGACACAGCCGAACTTCCAAACGCCAAGTTGAGTTTGGCCAATTTCAAAAGGTCGTTCCGTTTGTTCGGGTATCTTAAAAAAGAAAAATGGAAATTCGTCATGGGCATGATCTTCCTTATTGGAACGGCCTCAGTTGGACTTTTATTTCCGTTAAAATCGGGTACTTTATTCGGGTTTTTTGGTTCCAATGAAGGAAGTATTGCAGAACAGAAAGAGAATTTGTACAACGTAGGTTATCTGCTTCTGGTCATCCTCCTTGTACAGGGGGTGTTTTCTTTTGGCAGGGTGTATTTTTTTACCCAAGTTACAGAAAGCATATTAAAAGGCTTGCGAGGTGATACATTTAGCAGACTCATACAAATGCCAATGCAGTTCTTTTCAAAGAATCAGGTAGCAGAATTGAGCAGCCGTATGGCCACTGATATCAATGTGATCTCCGAAGCCTTTACAATCAATATTGCTGAATTAATTCGCCAGAGCATAGTAGGTATTGGTGGCCTGGTTTTAATGATCGTATACACCAAATGGGAAATTGCAAAATGGTTCTTAATGATCATTCCTCCTCTAACCGTTGTGGCAATTGTATTCGGAAAAAAGATACGTAATTACAGTAAAACCTTTCAGGATAAAATTGCAGAGGCAAATGTTATTGTTGGAGAATCCCTGACTGGCATTACCAATGTGAAAACCTTTACCAACGAGGCCTACGAAATAAAGAGGTATTTGAATAAAACAACTGAGATAAAAGATTTTGGAATTAAGTACGGCATTTTCAGAGGATCCTTTTTTGCATTTGTGATCACTTGCGTGTTCGGGGCAGTCTTCTTTATCCTTTTCCTAATGGTAGATCTGAAGATCGAGAACAAAATTTCTGCTGAAGAGTTTGGAAGATTTATGATGTTAGCATTGTTTGTGGCGGGATCTTTAGGTGGACTCCCTGAGCAGATCGCCTCCATTCAACGTGCCCTTGGTGCAACCGACAGGGTGTTTGAACTTATTGACGGACAAATAGAGAACATTGACATAAATACGAATTCACCTGCCACACTTGTAGAAAAGAGTGGCGAGATCGACTTCAAGAACGTGTCCTTTAATTACC
>DAISHL010000110.1:0-6768 GCA_036822555.1 Bacteroidota bacterium
CACATAATAACTGTATATAGGGCTTTTGGCTTTTCTTGATTTTGAGAATTTACTGTACCATTTTTTCGCTTCTTTATAATTGCCTTGGTACTGGAGGATCTGCGCTTTATAAAAAAAACATAATGGATATTTTTTTCCATTATCAACTGCTATCACTTTGTTATACCAGTATGATGCAATGTCAAGATCAAAGTTCAAACGGCTTGCTTCGGCATAATTGTAATTCACATCTACATTAGAACTGTCTCTGCTTACAAGTTTTCCATATAATACTGCCGCTGAATACCAATCCTTTTCATTCATGGCATTATCTGCCTGTATCTTAATGGTCTTATTACTTTGTGCATTGCCAAGCCCAAAGAAAAAGAGAAACAGGATACTAATTATGGCAGTTCTGTTGTTGGGCATATCACATGAATACCGGACAAGGTTTTTTCTTGATAACGGTTTGGTAGTTTTTAAAGAGAATGTGTATAACGTAGATCTCAAAAGCACCTCTTCTGTTGGTGGCAGCCGTGAATTTACTCAGGTTGATATCGTAAGACATTCCACCCTGAAAATTCTTGAAAGTATAGCCACCTCTAAGAATTACCGCATCTTTGGCCCTGAAACTTAAACCTGCCATAACGGCTTCATTGGCGTCTTTTCTAAGATAGTATTTTAAGGAAGCGTGAGGAATGAACTCGTTGTATTTACCCTGGCGATTGTACAACAATTCGGCTACAATATCAGTTTTTAAATTAATGGGAGTAACAAACTGCGCATAGGTGCCAAATTTTGTATCTAATTTGCTTAGGTCATTGCCCTGATAGGTGATTACTGGTGACGTAAGATGATGAACACTGAAACCAAGCACAAATCGTTGTTTTCTGTTGAGAATGTATTGAGCCGCCATTCCTAAATTAAAATCGGCGTAATTGAATTGTGTCCAGTTGAAGTTTTCTCCTGTAGATGTGGTCCTGTTATAGTTTAAACCGTCGTATTGGTTATCAAAGGTCATTCTGTTGTAATCGAAACCAACCTGGCATATACCAATATTGGCTCCCATTGAGAACAACAGGCTGCTATCTTCTTTTGCAGGGTAGAGGTAACTTCCGTTCATGTAAAATTGTGTGGTTCCGTAACGGGCATCACCGGCTCTGTCGTTGTTGAATAGTAATCCCAAGCCAACCATGTCTTTTTTTTCTGAGCTTGGCCTGATGCGTGTTTCTCCGCTCATGCTGATGGTAGAATAGGGTACGGGAACGCTCTGCCATTGGCTACGATAAATAGCGCCTACTCTGTAATCACCATTGAAGAATCCGGTGAATGCAGGGTTCAAATTCAATAAAGAACCGTTGAAATGTGATAAGTGTATATCCTGTGCCTTTACATGAAGGCAAATAACAAAGAGGCATATGGTAATGAAACTTCTCAAACAAGGATGTTCTCTAACAAATATAGAAAAATCCTTGATCAAATAAAAGCACGTCTATTGCTTTGCTTTATTCTCTTTGGCTATCAGTATATACACCGGAAAATGGTCGCTGTAGCCTGCGGTGTAACTTCCGCCACTGTACGTTCTGAAAGGATAGCCTTTGAAATTCCCGAAATCACTTTTTAGGAAAGGCTTGTTAAAGACCCTCACGGCGTAATAATTCCAGTTGTCATAGTTCCCGGGAACAAATGGTTTGTTCAGCATGATCTGATCGAACAGGTTCCAGCTGTCTCTCCATGCCAGGGTGCCAATGCCGTCGGAATGAAGCTTTTCCATGGGATTGAAAAATTCGTCATCATTGGCATCTTTAATGTCGCTATATGTACGAATATATTTTTTTACGCATTCATTATCCGGGTCATCATTAAGGTCACCCATGATCGCGATCTTTGTGGTTGGATCTGCTTTCATGATGCTATCTGCAATATGGCGTGCAACTTTGGCGGCAGCGTTCCTGTTAGGTCTGCTGGCTTGTTCTCCTCCTCGGCGGCTTGGCCAGTGGTTCGCCAAAATGCTCATGGGTTCACCTGCAAAACTTCCGCTCACTACATGTATGTCTCTTGTTTTGCGCGATGAATCTGTTACCAGAGTTACTTTGTATGAAACAGCTTTGGTAACTTTAAAGTAAGCCGGATTGTAAATAAATGAAGGGTCAACACCACGTGCATCAGGCCCTTCTATATGCACTACTTTATAGTTGCGTTTTTTAAGGCGTTCATTTTTAACCAGATCTTCTACAACACTTTTGTTCTCAATCTCGCATAAACCAAGAATGGCAAGTCCGTCAGGTGTTACATCTGTTGCCATCTGGCTGATCACTTCCGCAAGATGATCTATTTTGGTCCAGTATCTGCTGCCAGTCCATGCATTGGTACCACTTGGGGTAAACTCTTCGTCATTCTTCCAAACATCATTGATGGTGTCGTACAAGTTCTCTACGTTATAAAACCCAATAGCAGAGATGAAGTAATTTTTATTCTTTTGCAGCTTTTGTGCTGTAAGTGTATTCAGAAGAAAAAATGAGAAAAATAAAATGGCGAGACTTTGTTTCATGATGTTTGATTCGTTTTCAAATGTAAGAATATTATTTGTGGAGGGTTGTTAAACATAATTCTGTTCTGTTGAACTCTCAAAAATACAAAGTCAAAAATTATTCCATTTGTTAAATTATAAATGTAAAGTTATGTTAATAATTAGTTAATAATGGAAGTGTCAAATCTAAGTATATTTGATCATTATATGCCGAAGTGATCACCCTTGAGGATGTTACAGGTTCTCTGTTACAGACCGAAGCCGCTTCAGAAACGCATAAAAATCAATAAACAAAGCAAACTAAAATGAAAAGAATTACAGTAGCATTAGGGATCATGTGTTTTTCTCTACACGGAACAGCACAGGATGATTCTACTGCCGTAAAGGATTACCAGAGCGATACCTTATCCACTAAATTCAATATCCCTTTATTTAGTACCTCAGGTGGAGATGTGGATAATGATCTGGAACAACAAGATGTATCTTCCTTATTGATGTCGAGCCGAGATGTGTTCACACAATTCGCAAGTTTTCAGTTTGGTGCCGGTCGCTACCGCATGCGCGGATACATGGCCGAGAACCAAATGGTGATGATCAACGGTGTTAACGTGAATAATCTTGAAACAGGGTTTAGTGCCTGGAGCAATTGGGGTGGGTTGAATGATGTGACACGTTTTGTTGAGAATAGAATTGGCATCACCGCGAACAGACTTGGCTTTTCAGGAGCTGGAGGGTATACGAACATTGACTCTAAAGCATCTTCATTCAGAAAAGGAACTCGCGTTTCTTATGCAAGTTCAAACAGGATCTTTGCTCATCGTGTAATGGCAACGCATTCAACAGGTATGCTTGAGAATGGCTGGGCAATGACCCTTTCTGCATCCAGCAGGTATGGAGATCAGGTTTACATTCCGGGAACATATTTTAATGCCAGTGCATTTTATGCTTCGATTGACAAACGTATCAATGACAAGCATTTGATCAGCTTTACCGGTTTTGGTTCTCCAATTGAACAAGGTCGTGCCGGTGCGGCTCAGCAAGAAGCATATGATCTTGCAGGTTCCAATTATTATAATCCTTTGTGGGGATACCAGAACGGCAAAGTAAGAAATTCTTCAGTGAGTAAAGTTACAAGGCCTATGTTAATGGTATCGCATATATATAAGATAAGTACCGATGAACAATTGACCACATCTTTGTTCTAAAATTTTGGAAAATCAAGTCTGAGTGGTATGAACTGGAATGACGCCAAAAATCCTCGTCCGGACTATTACCGTTACTTGCCAAGTTATTATTATAACATGGGCGATACAAGTATGGGCGACAAATTAAAGGATGCCTGGATGAATGACGCACCGAATACACAACAGATCTATTGGGACCGTTTGATAGCATTGAATCAGGCCAATCTTTTTTCTGAAGGTGGAGGAGTTCTGACTACTGAGACACGTGCCAGATATATCATTGAGAATAGGATCGAGAATCTGAAGAACTTAGGATTCAATACAGTGTACAATAAGCGCGTAGATAAATTATTTATCAGTGTGGGCTTGAATGCCAATATGTATAAGAATAGAAAATACAAGGAGATGGAAGATCTCTTAGGCGCATCATTTTGGATAGATGTGGATCAGTTCGCTGAAAATCTTGGAGTGGATGAATCTTTCATGCAAAATGACCTTGA
Organism: Bacteroidota bacterium; assembly: GCA_036822555.1. Classification (GTDB taxonomy): domain Bacteria; phylum Bacteroidota; class Bacteroidia; order B-17B0; family Aurantibacillaceae; genus Aurantibacillus. The sequence continues at coordinate 4,194 of DAISHL010000110.1, forward strand.
TAATCCAAATCGTAAGATCTATGTGGGTGACAGATTCGGATACGATTATTCGATCAATATCAATCGTGCTGAGTTTTGGGGACAGGCAGAATACACCTTCTCGGATTTTGATGTGTATGGTGCCCTGTCAGTATCTAATAGTCAGATCTGGCGCGAAGGTTTTGTGGCCAATGGAAAATTCCCAACGAACAGTAAGGGTGAAAGCGAGAAACTTAATTTCCTTAATTATGGTGTAAAAGGTGGAGCAACGTACAAGATCAATGGTCGTAATTTTATTACTGTAAACGGTAATTACTTAACACGAAATCCGGAGGCCAACAATGTATTTGTGGCACCGCGTGTTAGAAATGATCTTGCACAAGGCATTCAAACCGAAAAGGTGTTGTCTGGTGATATTAATTACATGGCCAAATTTCCAACATTCAAGTTCAGGGCTACATACTACAATACAAGGATCAGTGATCAAACCTGGTTGAGATCATTTTGGAGTGATGAATTCAATAACAATGTGAATTATATCATGACCGATGTACATCAAAATCATCAGGGTATTGAATTAGGGATAGAGAAAGTGTTGTTTGCTGCGCATACTTTGCAGGCAGCCTTCGGATATGGTCAGTTCTTGTATAAAGGCCGTCCGATCGCATCTTCCTATCAGGATAACAACAATACAAATCTGTTTACCGACAGAACTGTATACCTCGATAACTACAAGGTTGGTGCGGGACCTCAATTGGTAGCTGGTTTGGGATACCGTTACAGTGGCAAGAAATTCTGGTTTGCCGGTGTGAATGTGAATTATTTTGATGAAATATTCATTGATCCTAATCCGGATAGAAGAACCGCAGAGTCATTGAAGAAATATGTAGAGAGTGATCCGCAATACGAAAGAATTATTCAGCAGGAACAATTACCAAGTTATTTTATTGTGAATGTGAATGCGGGTAAATCCTTCAGGATCATGAAAAAATATTTCCTTAACATCAATCTGAGCGTGAATAATTTATTGAACGATCAAAACATCATCACTAGTGGGTTTGAGCAGTTGCGTTGGGATATATCCAACGTTGACAAATTTCCTAATAAGTACTATTACATGACCGGTGCAACATACATGGCCATTGTGAATTTCAACTTTTAAGATTAAATTTAGGTAACATGAAAAAGATAATAGCATTAGTTTTTGCATCCATAGTGTTAGTGCAATTCTCAGGATGTAAGAAGGAAACGGATAAACCGGCAGTGGCAAATATGCTAGGGCATAAGGTGTATTCTGTGTCGGAGTTAAAGGCCATTGCTTCATGCACCAATAATTGCAGCCATCGTTTTACAGAAGATGTGTACTTTGTTGGGGTAGTTATTGCAGATGAACAAAGTGGTAATTTTTACAAAGAAGTATATCTGAGAGATAGGTACAATACCGGAGGTTTGCGTTTGGATTTCACATCTCGTTCAAGTTTCTTCATTGGAGATTCCTTGCGTGTGAATTTGAAAGGATTGGATGTGAATTTCAATGAAACAACCGATATGCTTGAGATTGATACTGTGGATTACGAAAAGTATGTGGTGAAATTTGCTAGTGGTGCCAAACCACAGCCAAGGGTAATTTCTTTGTCTGACATTTCAACTTCCAATCCTTATAGTAATTATCTGTGTGATCTGATCACTGTAACAGGTGTTGAATTCATTTCTTCCGATAAGGATCAGATCTGGGCAGATCCAATTTCACAGAAGTCGTTGAACAGAACTGTTCAAAATTGCGATGGCAAACAACTGATTGTTCGAAGCAGCAATTATTCCAATTTTGCAATGGAAAAAACACCTATTGGATTTGGTAATATAACCGGAATAGCTACAGCATACCAGGGTACAAGTCAAATGGCTATTCGCTGGCCTTCTGAAGCAAATATGACTGGTACAGGATGCACCATTTATCATAAAAAAGATTTCGAGAACAATAGCCTTACAAGTGGTGGATGGACACAACAATCTGTGATCAATGGATCTGTGCTATGGACCGCAAGTTCATTTGGAACAGATAAGTTTGCAAAGATCAGCGGATATATTGGTGGCAATCAAAACTCAGAGAACTGGCTTATTTCACCGGCGATCGATCTGAGTGCTTCATCTAATCCGATCCTGTCTTTCAGAACTGCCGCCAAATTTTCAGGAAATTTGCTTGAGGTGTGGGTAAGTACAAATTACAATTCCGGTTTGCCGTCTACAGCAACATGGACACAGTTGACGGGATTTGCCTTGTCGCCAAACAATCCTGGTAATTATGCCTGGACAAATTCAGGGATACTCTCACTGAATAGTTACAAGAATAGCAATACACGAATTGCCTTTAAATACCAAAGCACCACTTCAGGATCTACAACTTACGAAGTGGATGATATTTTGATCAGAGAAAATTAATTGATACACACATGAAGACATTTAAGTTTATAGCAATTGTGTTAACTGCCCTATCGATCAGCAGTTGCAAGAAAGAATTTGATCTGCCTACAAAGCAGGATGAGCCCGCCGTTAGCGGATATATTACCATCGATTCAATTTATAAACAGTATACAGC
>DAISHL010000111.1:0-6763 GCA_036822555.1 Bacteroidota bacterium
GGTTTGCTTTTTTGGAGTTGCAATTACAGGCTTTTGAACAGGTTTAACTTTTGTTTTGATCAAAGGTTTTTTTACTGCAACTTTCTTTGCAGGCTTAGCTAGTTTTTTAGCAGGCTTTTTTACCGCCTTTTTATGAGATGCCTTTTTTACTGGAGATTTTTTAGGACTTGGCTTTGATTTACTAACCTTAGCTTTTTTTGAGGGTGCAGGCGTTGTAGCTTTTTTGTTTTTCTTGATTACTTTTTTTACTGCCATGCCTAAAATCTTAAAAATTTGTAATTATAAACTTCAATAGAACTAAAAAAGGTAAAATTTCTAAGGCACAAAGATATATAAAAACTTGTAATAACCCGATATGGTTATCAAATAAACTGAACACAACACCTCTGTATAGTTTCATAAGAAGACCCATCGATATCAGGATGCCCGTAGCAATTAGTAGGTACGCGGGGTTCACCTGACTGAATTCAACAACGATCATGATTGGAAGTAAAAGCACACCAAGGCTTTGATTGATCACTAAATTGTTATAGAATATCTCGTTGAATAGATTTGGTGTATCGCAAACAAATCCTACAATTTTTTTTATCCCGAACTTGAATGGTAAGAATAAACAAATACAAAGAACGAAGAATAGGTACTGCGATATTTCTGATCGCTGCATCAATACCCCACCAAACTCAGAATTGAGTTTGAACAGAAAGAATGCAAGCATAAGGATGAAGAGCAATGACAATGCAAATGAAGTTGGGTTGAATGGATTGAACTCTTCTCGTTCCAATTGCTTAATTGCCTGCATACTGTACGAAGAGCGGATCGTGTTGATCATTTTTTGAAAGGAAGTTATCCTCAGATACACAAGAATGATGAAACAGAATAAGATGATAAGCGAAGGCCAAATCATTGGGTTGCTGTTGTTGAATACAGCATACTCATGAATTGGTTTTAACTGATGGCCGTTAAAAATATGATCGTTCACGAATTAAAGGGCAAATGTTCTTGAGATGCAGAAGCCGAACTTAACCTGACCTTTCATCCAACTGTCTGATGTGTATGAAAGAAAATTATTTTCTATCAATCCGCCTGCATTGGTGAAGAATAAGCTAAATACGTGACCTCCGGTTTCCATCTCAACACCTAATGATAAAGGCATCTTTACTTTTTCATTCTTTTGGTAAAACTTGGCAAAGTTGTAAAAGTAGTCGCCAATGAAGCTGATGCGTTTGGTCATCTTGATCCTTCCGCCAATACCCATTGAAAAATAGCTGTTCACGTCCTCGGCATTGGCATTGTCTGTATTGATCCTTTGCACAATAAAATTGCGGTGAACAAAGGTTGGAAGTAATTGAAGCGAAACTGCTTTGTTGAGTTTGCTCGCCACAATGATCTGAGAAACATAATTGAAACGATGCGCTTCTTTGGTTTCAAATGTTTTGTTGATGCCATTGTAAATGATGGCAGTAGGTGAATGATTGTATCCGATATCTCCAAAAAACGCCACCGTAACCGGCATCTTAAAGTCTGTGGTTTGTTCTAGTAGTTTCCATTTGATGCTTCCGTCAATTTGTTTGTTCATGCGACTCCTGCCAAGCCCAAGTGTGATCTTGTCAGTTAAACCATAATCAAAACTGAAGCGAATATCGTTTACGGCATCAAAGCCAAAAAATGTCTGGAAGGTTTCGTTGATCGGGTTAGGATCATTTGAGTTGTAAATATTACCGAATCGGTGAGATATCCTGAAATCTAGATGCTTGGCCTTTACGGTCTCAATTGTCTGTGAGTTCCCTAATTTATAGGTTTTAAATGTAGCGTATACTTTCTTGTTCTCTTCGGGAGTATCTCCAACCATACTCAATAGATCATCCTGAGCAAATAGAACAGATGTGTTCAGTAAAAGAAGGGTGTATATTAACTTCATACAGGGTATTCGTTATTTTTTTTGGAAAGGTTCAAGGGTACTGTTCACATCCACATCGATAACCTCTGCAATGTTTTTTACATATAACGATGGTACTTTAATGTTGTGGTCAACCAACTTCACCTTGAATTTTGTTTTTATGTTCAGGTCGTTTCCGGCCTTAGTGATGGTGCCTTCGTAAGTTTCATCCTTCACAACTCCATGAATTTCCATTTTACCGGTAACAGTAACTTTGTATTCTCCATCTTTGCTAAGGTCTATCTTCTCATTGATCTTGCCCTTGAATATGGCATTTGGAAACTTTTCCGTTTCCATATAGTTCTCATTGAAATGCTCTTCCATTAAGGCATTCTTGAATTTGAAATTGATCACACTCACCCTGATCTGAATGTCGTTGGTGGCTGAATTCATTACAATAATTGCTCCTTTATTGGTAGCGGTAATATCCTCCAGTGGTGAGCTCGAAAAAAAAGTAATGTTGGTTGAGCCGTCTTTGGCTTTAAAAATTTGAGCAGTTCCAATCTGCAAGCAGATCAGCAAAGTACATACAATGATTAAACGTTTTGCCATGATCTATTTTTTATCAAATATATCATTTAAATATCTAAAGCACAAATATTCAGGAACTTATCTATTAATCTCGGCCATGCTAAACTATTTAATTTTTTGATAGGGACAGATCTTGTTTTCTTGCCAAATGAACTTTTTAATTGTATTGTATAGAATTGTGCATATATGGTTTGATGAGAAAGCAAATGTTTTGTTTCATACTGTTGATCAATGATGGTATAGGATTTGCCGATCATCATTGACAAATGATGGTCCTTCAGGAGCTCACTTAATGGGCATGGCTCTTTTGATTCTATCAGGTAAAGTTCAAATAACCCATTCCAGATGTCTTTTTCGGTTCTTTGATTCACCAATACATTCCCCTGCTTGTCTATGATAAGGAAGTAATTGAAGTACCTGTTCCTGTTCTTGATCTTCTTTTCTTTTACCGGCCTTTGTGCAACTGTGTTGTGTGCTTTTGCAAGACATTTATCCTGTAAGACACAGTTCTCACAATCAGGATTTACAGGCTTGCACCACTGCGAGCCAAATTCCATGATGGCTTGATTGTAAATAGCTGCTTTGTTCTTGGGGAGCAATTCATGGGCCAGATCCTTGAACAGTTTCTGCCCCTTTGTACTATTAATGGCTGTTTTAATATCAAACAGCCTGCTGAGAACACGGTATACATTGCCATCCACAACGGCATTTGGTAGGTCGTAAGCAAAGCTGGAAATGGCTGCTGCCGTGTATTCTCCTACACCTTTTAATTTCAATAGTTCTTCATAAGTTGAAGGAAATCTTCCATTATATTCCGTTGCGATCCTTTGAGCTGTTTCATGCAAATTGCGGGCGCGTGAGTAATATCCCAAGCCTTGCCAAAGTTTTAGCACCTCATCTTGCTTGGCCTTGGCCAATAATGTTACCTTGGGATATTTATCAATGAACTTTAAGAAATAACTCAAACCTTGCACCACCTGGGTTTGTTGCAGAATGATCTCACTCAGCCAAATTTGATAGGGGGCTTTGGTATGTCTCCATGGCAAGTCACGCTTATGCCTGTTGTACCATTTTATAAGTATTTCTGCTATTGAATCGCTTGCCACCACTTAATTTCCCTCAAATTTGAAGAAATTATATGATTTTTGAATTTATTTTTTTTGGTTTTAATATAAATACTATCTTTGCTCCCCATTTTAAAATTTCAATTAATTGATTTTAAATAATTTGAGAGATGACAAAAGCTGACATTGTAAACGAGATTTCTGAGAAAACCGGTATTGAAAAGATAGCTGTACAGGCAACTGTTGAGGCTTTCATGAAAACCATCCGTAACTCTATGATTGAAGGTAAGAACGTGTATTTGAGAGGGTTCGGTACATTTGTGGTGAAGAAGCGTGCCGAAAAGATCGGTCGTAATATTTCAAAAAATACTACGGTGGTTATTCCCGCACATTATATTCCTGCATTTAAGCCGGCTAAAACATTCTCTGAGCGTGTAAAGCGTAATGTGAAGTCAGCCGAACCAGAACCAAAGAATAACGATTAACATTTGAGTACTGATGAGTCCTAAGCAAGTAAAATTGATTTTATCTGTTGGGGCTGTAATACTATTCGTTCTTTTATTTATTGCACCAAAAGTTGGCAACTCAGGCCAAAAGAGCAGCATGTCCATGGGACAAGGAAAGTCGGCTCCCATCAACGCCAATGCAAATGTTGAGATGTATTTGAACATGGCCAATGGGTCTTTGAGCACTGAACTTAGAACCTTGGCAGACAATTTCATCAAGCAATCTGTGAAAGATCCTGTATTCTTTGATTCTATTGCAAAGTTCTGGGATCAGCAGAAACGGCCTGACCTTGCGAGCCATTATCTTGAAAAAAAGGCTCTAAGAACTAACACCGCAAAGGACTGGTTTCTGGCAGGTAACAGATATTATTACAGCATTCAGTTCATTAGAGATGAAACAGAACGTCCGGTTTTATATCAATGCGCCATCAGAAGCTTTAAGAGCGGATTGAAACTTGAGCCAAACAATAATGATTCAAAGATCATGCTTGCCAGCTGTTTTGTTGAAGGAACAGATTCACCTATGGAAGGTATTAGTTTACTTAAAGAGGTGGAGCGCAATGACAGCAACAATGTTAAACTTCAAGTGACCTTTGCGTTTTTCTCTGTAAAAAGTGGACAAATGGATAAGGCGATCACCAGATTCAATAAGGTGTTGGAGCTTGATCCTGATTACATAGAGGCATATTTACATTTGGCAGATATCTACGAGCAAATGAATAATCTGGATAAAACTGTTGAAGCACTTGAGAAATATGCGGCTCGAACCAATGACCCAACAGCCAAACTTGAGGTGGAAAAGTATATAATACAATTAAAATTAAAATAGAGTATTAACCTTAAAAACTAACTTTTATGCCTAGCGGAAAGAAAAGAAAGAGACATAAAATGGCGACACACAAACGCAAAAAACGTTTGAGAAAAAATCGTCATAAGAAGAAATAACCTTAGGTTGTTTTAACTTCTTCATCTAATAACGGAAAAGTGTTTACTTGTTCCGTTTTAGCTATTTGTGATAATTAATGAAAGTGCCCCAAGACACCTTTGTTGTTGGGCATTTTCTATTATATAATTAAAAATATTTCAGCGTGAATCACGAATTAATTATTAATTCTACGCCCAACGAAGTAGTTATTGCTTTGCTTAGCGATAAACGCTTGATAGAACTTCATCGTGAAAAGAGCAATTCTAAGTTCATGGTCGGAGATATCTATTTCGGTAAGGCAAAAAAGGTCATGACAGGCCTTAATGCTGCCTTTATTGATGTTGGCTACGATAAAGACGCTTTTTTACATTATCTCGACCTTGGCCCTCAGGCCAATTCTTTAATTAAATACGTTGATCAGGTTAAATCAGGTAAACAAAACGTTAGTAACCTGATGTATTTTAAGAATGAGCCGGATATTAAAAAGGATGGGAAGATCAATGATGTAATAAAAAGCGGACAGCATGTATTGGTTCAAGTAGCAAAGGAACCTATTAGTGCTAAAGGACCCCGTATTACCACAGAGATCAGTTTGGCAGGACGATTCCTGGTTCTGATACCTTTTGCAGATAAGATCTCCGTTTCATCCAAGATCAAGAACTTCGAAGAAAAGAACAGACTGAAGGAACTGATGCAAAGCATTAAACCAAAGAATTTTGGAGTGATCGTGCGTACAGTTGCTGAAGGCAAATCAGTTGCAGAACTTGAAGGTGATCTTAATGATCTGATAAACAAGTGGGACGAATGTTATAAGCAATTGAAAACTGCTGAACCACCGGTTCGCGTATTGGGCGAGATGGATAGGACCAACTCAATTTTAAGAGATTTCCTCAACGAGTCCTTTAACGCCATTCATGTGAATGACCCTAAGATCTTTGAAGACCTTAAAACTTACATTAAGAATATTGCACCTGATAAAGTTGACATCGTAAAACTATACAATGGCAAGATCCCTATCTTCGATGCATTCAGTGTTGAGAAGCAGATAAAGAGTCTGTTCGGTAAAACGGTTCACATGAAGAGTGGTGCTTATCTGGTGATTGAACATACAGAGGCTTTGCACGTGTTTGATGTGAATAGCGGTAACAGAGCAAAGAGTGATAGCAGTCAGGAAGAGAATGCGCTTGAAGTGAATCTTGAAGCTGCAGTTGAGGTTGCTCGTCAGCTTCGTCTGCGTGATATGGGTGGAATCATTGTTGTTGACTTTATCGATCTGCACAATCAGGAAAACAGAAAACTCCTTTTTGATAAATTAAAGGAGGAAATGAAATCTGACAGAGCGAAGCATAACATTTTGCCACCAAGCAAATTTGGTTTGATCCAGATCACCCGTCAGCGTTTGCGCCCTGAGATCAATGTGGAGGTGTTGGAAACATGTCCAAGTTGTAATGGTACCGGTAAAGCTCAACCTAGCTTATTGTTCGTAGATCAGATAGAAAATGCCCTGAGGTATATCATCAAAGATCAGAACGAAAAAAATATCACATTAAATGTGCATCCTTATATTGAATCCTTTATAAAAAAGGGTGGGTTATTAAGAAGTAAGCAGTGGAAATGGTATTTCGAATATAAGCAATGGGTAACAGTGCAGCCTATTGAAAGTTATGGATTCATGGAATATCATTTCTTTAATAAGGAAATGGATGAAATTGTGATCTAAAGAAAAAAACCCAACCAGTTCGGTTGGGTTTTTTGTTATTTCTTTTCTTCTGCTATCTTTTGGGTTGGCTCTTTCTTTTTT
>DAISHL010000112.1:0-6728 GCA_036822555.1 Bacteroidota bacterium
CAGAAATAACATTGAATGGTAAACAGATCACTTTAAAAGGAAATTCTGCCATCAGCCAGATCCCGCTGGATTACAAGAGTGGCAAAGCAGGAGACATGAAGATAGAGAACAATGGTAAAGGAGTATTGTATGTGCGTATCATTAACCGTGGAAAACCACCAATAGGTAATGAAACAGAGGCCAATGAGAACATCAGTGTAAGTTGTGTATATAAAGATGAGAATGGTACACCGATTGATGTTTCAGAATTAGCGCAAAGCACAAACATCATTGCCAGTATAACAGTTAAGAATTTAGGATTGGTAGGAGAGATAAAGAACTTAGCATTGATGAATTATATACCATCTGGATGGGAAATTCATAATTCAAGAATGGATGAGAATGAAGCGGCTTTAAAAAATGCGAGTTATACCTATCAGGATATAAAGGATGATAAAGTATTAACGTATTTTGATCTTAATAGCAATGAAAGTAAAACCTTTAATATTGGCTTAAACGCAACATATGAAGGGCGATACTATCTGCCTGCAATTAATGTTGAAGCTATGTACGACAACAGTGTTTACGCCAGAACTAAAGGACAGTGGATCAAAGTGGTGAGAAAGAATAACAACTCAGTTGCTGGAAAATAAGTGTTCTATGACCATTGTTCCGTATAACAAAGTGTTTGATGAAGAATTGATTCGTACTTTTATTAAGAATACTCCAGTGTTTTTTGATAAAACCGAATTGGATGAATTTCAATCATACCTGAATAAATATCCGAACACCTATTTTGTCATTCAGGAGAACAATTCAGTCATTGGTGGCTTTGGATATGAGTTGAGGGAAGACGACAAGAGTGCCCGTATCAATTGGATATTCATAGATCCTGATTGCAAACAAAAAGGATATGGAAAACTCGCAGTGAGATTTTGTTTAGACCTATTCAAGAAACATAACTCCTTTAAAACCTCCATTGTAAGAACGTCGCAGCATGCCTATGAATTCTTCATTTCCTTTGGATACCAGGTAAAGGAGATCAAAAAGAATTACTGGGCTCCCGGGCTCGATCTTTATCTGATGGAGATGAACTTGTAATCGTAAACACTTGGATTTCTTTTTCAGAATACTCATATTCAGTACCGAGCACAGAACAAAGCTATTTATTGCTCTTGTTCTTACGATATGGTTTTATACCCTACTTCCCTCCCCCTTATTTGATAAGCCTTGCAGTACAGTGCTTATTGACGAACACGATCAATTACTTGCTGCACAAATCTCCAAGGACGGGCAATGGCGTTTCCCGGAGTCAGAAAAGATCCCTTTCAAGTTTGAACAATGCATCATTCAATTTGAAGATGAATATTTTTATTACCATCCTGGCATTAATCCGGTCTCCATCTTCAGGTCGATCTCAAACAATTTTAAAGCAGGAAAAATAAAAAGTGGTGGAAGTACTATTACCATGCAGCTTGCAAGAATGGCCAGAGGGAACAAACCAAGGAACTACTTTCAAAAGGTTATGGAAATGCTATTGGCTCTGCGCATTGAACTTTCCTATAAGAAATCAAGCATCCTGAGATCTTATTGCAGCAACGCACCATATGGCAGCAATGTTGTTGGCTTATCTGCTGCATCGTGGCGTTATTTTGGGAGAGCGCCTGAAAAATTAAGCTGGGCCGAAAGTGCACTATTGGCCGTATTACCAAATGCTCCTTCCCTGATCTATCCTGGAAAAAATCAAAAAACATTACTCTTAAAACGCAACCGGCTTTTAAAAAAGCTACACGATAAAAAGATCATTGATGAATCAACCTATCATTTGTCGCTACAGGAAGGACTTCCCGGAAAACCGTTTCCTATCCCACAACTTGCACCTCATTTGCTGAACAGATGTGTAAGCGAATACGGCGCATCAGCCATATACAAGACCAGTATACAAAAATATTTACAGGCACAAGTTTCAGCTGCTGTGGATCAACATGTTCAATCCCTAAGCATCAATGGCATCCATAATGCCTGTGCCCTTGTTGCCGAAACAGAAACAGGAAAGATCATCGCCTATGTAGGCAATAGCAGCTCACCTTTGAATGATCACGAGAATTTTGTGGACATCATACAGGCTCCGCGTAGTACAGGTAGTATCCTAAAACCATTTCTCAACGCCTTCAAGCTTCATGACAACAAGATGCTACCTAAAAGTCTAATTGAGGACATACCTACCCAAATAGGGTCATACGGACCAAAGAACTTTCATTTGACCTACGATGGTCTTGTGCCCGCCAATGAAGCAATTGCAAGATCATTGAACGTGCCCGATGGTATTATTTTGCAGGAATACTGAACTCCATAATTCTATGATCAAGTGAAAATATTTGGTTTCACATCATTTTCATAGCCATGTTCTCTCTATGGTTTATCCCTTATCCTTGGGGGCGGAGAGGCTACACTCCATCAGATAGCGTCTGCCTACGCTTCCATGGGCAGGGCGTTGATGCATTATTCAAACACCACAAAAAAATATGCTGCGAACAGTTACCATCCACTGTACTACCTGCGAAATGAAGAAGCAAGATCAACAAACTTAAATTTAAAGAGCGATCTTATAAACGCTTCCTCTGATTGGTTCACGTTCAATGCCATGACAGAATTACTTCGTCCTAGTGATTATGTTGGATGGATGCAGTTCCTGTCAAGAAACAAGATCGCCTGGAAAACCGGAACCAGCTTTGGATTCAGAGATGCCTGGGCTGTTGGGTTAGACTCAAAATATACAGTTGCAGTATGGGTAGGCAATGCAGATGGCGAAGGTCGCCCCGAACTTACAGGAACATCAGCCGCAGCACCTCTGATGTTCAGGATCTTTAATATGCTTCCTCAAAAAAAATGGTTCACAAAACCAAGCTCCGATATTGAAAAAATGCTGGTATGCAAGCAAAGTGGTTTTAAAGCCTCAGAGATCTGCCCGCAGAAAGAGCTTACAGAATGTCCCAAAGGTTCATCAAAAACAAAGCCATGTCCATTTCACAAACTCATCACATTAGATCAAAGTGGTAAATACCGGGTGAATAGCAATTGCTATCCTGTTTCGCAAATGCAGCAGGTTCCATGGTTTGTTGCCACGCCTGCTCAAGAGTATTTTCTACAACAACATAACCTTTTTTACAGATCCTTACCGCCGTATTTAAACTCTTGCGAGAGTGAGTTAAGCGTAAAGCAATTGGATATTATATACCCGCGTAATGATTTTAAAATTTATGCGCCAGTTGGTGAAAGTGGTCAGCAAAAGAATATTATTCTGAAAGCCACTCACAAAAACGCCACAGCTACACTTTTTTGGCATATAGACGGCGAATATATTGGAAGCACTCAGAAGTTCCATCAACTGTCTGTAATGCCTCATATTGGAACGCATACTCTAATTATAACCGATGAAGAAGGCGAAACATCTTCTTGCAAATTCGAGATCATCGGAAAAAAGTAATAACAATAAAAAACCCCGACAATGTCGGGGTTTAATTTTATATCTGAGTATTTACAGACCTTATTGATTAAGCTTCCTGCTCGATCTCTTCTTTCGAGGCCATTAGTCGCTCGTACTCTTCTTTGCTTCCGATCACTAATTTGTCGTACTGACGAAGACCTGTACCTGCAGGGATCAAGTGACCTACAATTACGTTCTCTTTCAAGCCGTTCAATGTATCCACTTTTCCGTTCACTGCTGCTTCGTTCAATACTTTTGTAGTTTCCTGGAACGATGCTGCAGAGATCCAGCTGCTTGTTTGTAATGAAGCACGGGTAATACCCTGAAGTATAGGATTCGCTGTAGCAGGAACTGCATCACGAGCTTCAACCAACTTCATATCTTTACGCTTCAATACAGAGTTCTCATCACGCAATTTACGTGCTGTAATGATCTGACCGCGCTTCAATTCATCACTGTCACCCGGATCTACAACAACCTTTTTACCGAATACATTATCGTTCTCAGTCATGAACTCAACTTTGTTCACTAATTGTTGCTCTAGGAACATAGTGTCACCTGGATCAACGATCTCAACCTTACGCATCATCTGACGCACAATGGTCTCAAAGTGTTTATCGTTCAATTTCTGACCCTGTAAACGATACACCTCTTGGATCTCGTTCACTAAGTATTCTTGTACAGCGGTAGGGCCTTTGATCGCAAGAATATCGCTAGGACTGATAGCTCCATCAGATAAAGCATCACCGGCCTTCACGAAATCATTCTCCTGAACTAGGATATGTTTGCTTAAGTTAACCAAGTAACGACGTTGTTCACCTGTTTTAGCTTCAACTACAACCTCACGGTTACCACGTTTGATCTTACCAAATGTTACGATACCATCGATCTCAGAAACCACAGCAGGATTACTTGGGTTACGAGCTTCGAACAACTCAGTTACACGAGGTAAACCACCGGTGATATCACCAGTTTTACCGGTAACACGAGGGATCTTAACTAACACGGTACCCGGCTCGATCTTGGTAGCCTCATTGATCACAATGTGAGCACCTACAGGAATATTGTATGTTTTCAATACCTCACCTTTCTTGTCAACGATCTTGATCATAGGACTCAATGTCTTGTCCTTACTTTCAATGATCACCTTCTCACGGAAGCCAGTTTGTTCATCGGCCTCTTCACGGTAAGTTACGTTTTCTTTGATATGTTCGAATTCAGTTGTACCACCAAATTCAGAAACGATAATTGCATTGTATGGATCCCAATCACAGATCATTTCACCTTTCTTCACTTTTGCACCTGGCTTAATGTAAAGGTTAGAACCGTAAGGAATATTACCTGTTGTTAATGTAATTCCTGTATTCATATCAACGATACGAACCTCTGTAGAACGACCAATAACAACATTTACTTTCTTACCATCAGGGTTAACGCGTTCAACTGTTCTTAACTCGTCGATCTCAGCAATACCATCATATTTAGCAATTAAGCTAGAAGATGCTGCAACGTTACTTGCGGTACCACCCACGTGGAAGGTACGTAACGTTAACTGTGTACCTGGCTCACCGATTGACTGTGCAGCGATAACACCTACAGCTTCACCTAACTGAACTAAACGTCCGTTAGCCAAGTTACGGCCATAACATTTCGAACATACACCGGTTTTTGATTCACAAGTTAATACCGAACGGATATCAACTGTTTCAATTGGTGAAGCCTCGATCAATGCTGCAATGTCTTCGTTGATCAACTCTCCACTAGCAACGATCAAATCGCCAGTTGTTGGATGATAAACATCATTTACTGCAACACGACCTAAAATTCTGTCATATAAAGTTTCAACCACATCATCATTATTCTTCAATGCGGTCATGCTTAATCCACGCAATGTACCACAGTCAGCTTCATTGATGATAACGTCCTGAGCAACGTCAACCAAACGACGTGTCAAGTAACCGGCATCTGCAGTTTTCAAGGCCGTATCGGCCAAACCTTTACGGGCACCGTGGGTTGAAATAAAGTATTCTAAGATGGATAGACCTTCACGGAAGTTAGATAATACGGGATTCTCAATGATAGACGCAGTAGTGTCACCCGCTTTTTGAGGCTTCGCCATCAAACCACGCATACCACTTAACTGCTTAATTTGTTCTTTACTACCACGAGCACCAGAGTCAAGCATCATATACACGGCGTTGAAACCTTGTCTTTCTGTACTTAACTTATCCAATACCTTTTTAGTCACTTTTGAGTTGGCATGTGTCCAAATATCAATGATCTGGTTGTAACGCTCGTTGTTGGTGATGAAGCCCATGTTATAGTTTGCAATAACCTCATCAACTTGTTCCTGAGCATCAGCAATGATCTTGGCTTTTTCAGCCGGTGTTTGAATATCACCCAAGTTAAATGACAATCCACCTCTGAAAGCTGTGCGGAATCCTAATTCTTTGATATCATCCAGGAATTTAGCTGCAACAGCCATACCTGAACGTTTAATAACATTACCAATGATGTCACGAAGAGATTTCTTGGTCAATAATTCATTGATGAAACCAACCTCATGCGGAACAACAGTGTTGAAGATCACACGACCAACAGTTGTATCGATAACCTTTGTTACAAGTTTATCACCCTCCCAAGCATTAGCAACCTTCACTTTAATGGTAGCATGCATGTCTACCATTTTCTCATTCAATGCAATAATTACCTCTTCAGCACTGTAGAATACTTTTCCTTCACCTCTTACCGCATCATCCTTAAGGTTTTTCTTACCTTTTGTGAGATAATACAATCCAAGAACCATATCCTGAGATGGTACCGCTACCGGTGCACCGTTAGATGGGTTAAGGATGTTATGAGATGCAAGCATTAAGATCTGGGCTTCCAAAATTGCGGCATGTCCTAACGGAACGTGAACCGCCATCTGGTCACCGTCAAAGTCAGCGTTGAACGCAGTACAAACCAACGGGTGTAACTGAATAGCTTTACCTTCGATCAATTTAGGTTGGAAAGCCTGAATACCTAATCTGTGGAGTGTTGGAGCACGGTTTAACAATACCGGATGTCCTTTCAATGCGTTCTCCAAGATATCCCAAACGATCGGCTCTTTTCTGTCAACGATCTTTTTTGCTGATTTTACTGTTTTAACAATACCACGCTCGATCATCTTACGAATGATGAATGGTTTGAAAAGATCAGCTGCCATTTCTTTTGGTAAACCACATTAGTGTAATTTCAAATCTGGACCAAACACAATTAC
>DAISHL010000113.1:0-6673 GCA_036822555.1 Bacteroidota bacterium
GGGGTCTTTAGCTTCAGAGGAAGATTCGTAATATGAATTACGCATTCGTGCAAAGAAGTTATCATTGAATTGTTTGGTGCCTGAAACGTTTTCATACTCAAGGTATCTTTCGTCGATCTCATCAATGAATCTGCTCGGTTCACAATAGATCAGGTTGCCGAATCTGTATCGTGTGTTGGCATAACTTAATGTACACTGGCGTTCAGCTCTGGTGACCGCTACATAGAACAACCTGCGTTCTTCTTCCAGTTCTGTTCTGCTGTTCAGGGCGAGCTGCGATGGGAATAAATTCTCTTCGAGACCAACAATATAAACGTTTTTAAACTCAAGTCCCTTTGCAGCATGTATGGTCATCATGGTTACCTTATCTGCATCCTTTTCATCCTCATCCTCTGTATCTTTGTCGGTAAGCAATGTGATCTCCTGCATGAATTCATCCAGGGTTCTTAGTTCTTTATTGGTGGTGCCTGAGAACAAGGTGTCACCTTCAATGGCAAGGCGTTCTTTGATGATGTCATTCAACTCCACTTCCTGAGGAGTACGTTCTTGTTCAACAAAATCCTTTAAACCGTTAAGGAGTTCCTGAATATTCTCATATCTGCTTACACCTTCCGGTGTTTTGTCGGCATATAGTTCCTTAACCAGTCCGCAGTTCACGGCAATATGATTTCCAAGATCGTAGGCATCCTTTTCTGCCAGCATCAAGGAGTATGATTTTATTTTGGTTATGAACTCGCCGATCTTTGTTGCAATTCCAGTGTTGATACCTAAATTGAAATCCTTTAGATGATCGCAAACAGTGAACATGCTTAGTCCTTGTTCTGCCGCGGCAACACTTATCTTATCCACTGTTGACTGGCCAATGCCTCTCAATGGATAATTTACAACGCGTCTGAAACTTTCATCATCATTGTTGTTGATCGTTAGTCGGTAATAGGCAAGAATGTCCTTGATCTCCTTGCGCTGGTAAAAGCTAATGCCACCATAGATCCTGTAAGGGATATTCAGCCTGCGCAAGGCCTCTTCTATGGAACGCGACTGGGCATTTGTTCTGTAGAGTATTGCAAAGTCCTTATTCTGATACTGATGTACGTTCTTAGTTTCAAATATGCTGTTCGCTACTTTTTGTCCTTCTTCGTTGTCTGTATTCGCATTGATCACTTTGATCTTGTTGCCTTCTTCATTTTCAGTGAATACAGTTTTTTTGAATTGGTCTTTATTATTGGCAATAATGTGGTTTGCTGCTTCCACAATGGTTTTGGTGCTTCGGTAGTTCTGTTCGAGTTTAAAGGTTCTCAGATCCGGATAATCGCGTTCAAAATTCAGGATGTTCTGGATATTAGCACCCCTGAAGGCATAGATACTTTGGGCGTCATCGCCAACCACACAGATATTTTGGAAACGCGCAGCCAATTGTTTGATGATCACATACTGCGAGAAATTGGTATCCTGATACTCATCCACCAGGATATAACGGAACTTGTTCTGATACTTTAGCAATACATCCGGAAAGTCGCGTAAAAGGATATTGGTATTGAACAGAAGGTCATCAAAGTCCATGGCCCCTGCCTTAAAATTGCGTTTCTGGTAAGCATCGAAGATCTGCCCAAGCAATGGCTTGTTGCTTTGTCTGTCCTCAGTTTGAAAGATGCTGTTATGCATGTATTGCTGTGCAGAGATCAGTTTGTTCTTTGCATCAGAGATACGATTCAAAACAAGTGAGGGCTTGTAAACCTTTTCATCCAGATTGTATTGCTTTAAGATCTCCTTGATAACACTTTTACTATCGTCTGTATCGTAAATGGTAAAGTTGTTCGGGTAGCCGAGTTTTTCCGCTTCTATTCTAAGGATCTTGGCAAAGATGGAGTGGAAGGTACCCATCCAAAGGTTTTTGGCTTCGGCAGCTCCAACAATATTTGCGATCCTATCTTTCATTTCCAGTGCTGACTTGTTTGTAAAGGTGAGTGCGAGAATGTTGAACGGATCAACACCCTTTTCCATGATATGTGCAATACGGTAAGTTAAAACCCTTGTTTTGCCGGATCCTGCTCCGGCTATGATCATCACAGGTCCCTCTGTAGCTTGCGCTGCTGCCCGTTGTACCGGGTTCAATTCATCCAAAAAGTGCTTCACGATATAAATTTCAGGATTTTTTTAATACCGTTCTATTGGATTATGCATAAGATTTAAACAGAATTGATCAAAAGGTGCGGCACACACCAAATTTGATGGTAAATGTTTGTATAGGCTGTTTGATACGAAAGGTGGTAGTGTTTAGTGCCGTCTTATTTTCAACCTTTACTGATTCAAAAACCAGGTCGCTGTTGAATACATCACCACCCAGCAGCAATTGGGTATGTTCAAGTAGTTTCAGTTTAATATCTAACCCAAGCACATAGCAGAATGCGAAGGCATTACCGCTATATTGTTTTATTTGACTAAGGGCTTTGGTGGAGTCAGACACTGTTAGGGCTATCACCGGAGAGCGGCCATAATTGAACCCCAGCAACACTTTTGGTTGTATTTGAATAGCCTCATCTGCATTGAAATTCGCAAAGGCACCAAACAAAACGCTTGTATTTTCCCAGGCTGAAGATTGTATTGTATATGAATTTGAAGGGTTCTCAAGAATAAGGTCTTTTTTAAATTTCAGGTCGTCAATACCGTGGTTCTGATAACTGACCATGCTTTTGATCCCAAGATTTTTATAGATCTGGTAGTACCCGGATGCTACCAATTTAATGCAGGGTGTGGCAAAGACTCTGCGCGACTCGTTTTTAACACGTTTGCTGAAGCTTCCGAAAGGCAAAGAACCCCCAAAACAGAGTTCGTCTGAAAGGATCCTTTTTTGCAATATGTTGGTTGTATCTCCATTCACCTGGGAATACAATGCGTTAAAAGCAATTAAAAAAAGTAAAATAAATGGTTTCATTGGAACACTAAGTTAATCATTCCAGAAATAAATCGATAGGGATCAGGAAAGAAAATTAATGGAGCTTTTGAGGCCTGATCAGTTTTGTAAATCGCAGTTTTTTAGTAAATTTAAACGTGTTGAGACTCGCATTTGTTACATACTTCATACTGTCTTTCAGTACAATTGCATTTTCGCAGTGGGTAAATATACCGGTTCCTCCAAATCCGATGTATCCGCAGTATGGCACGCCTATGTATTCTCGTTTTCCTCAGCAAGTTGTTCCCCTAGCTAACGGAAAAATAATGTATTGTGGCAGTCAGAAGGTTAGTCCGTCCGGTTCAACAACAAGCAGAGTTTATTATGGCAATGATTTTGGAAAACTGACCACCAAGTTTGTTCATTCTGATTCTTTCACCTATTCTGATTTTTTTTATGCAACAGCCTATAATGATTCAGTGATGGCATTAGATAGCCAAATGTATGGTAACAGTGTTTTTTTAAGTACATCTGATGATTTTAAAAACAGTTTTATGTTCTTTGGAGGAAATTTTGTGACTCATTTTAATACTATTGGGTATAATTATCGTCTTTACACCGATGATAGTCTTTATTTTACCAGATTTAAACCTAATAATGCTGTTGAGTTTAAAAGATCAATGCCCTTTGTTTCAAATGTAATAAGGCAAAAAGAACATTTTTACTTTATAAAAGACAGTGTAGGTTTTCTTATTTATAAGGATAAAGCAACCCAAAATAAAACTGTTTTGATAGTAACAGTTAACAGGGGAAACACATGGTCTAAATTGTATGCCGATTCAGTGAATAAGATCACTTCTTGTAGTTTTCCAGCTTTCAATACCTGGTTTCTCACTAAATCTAATGGTTCTATTTTAAAAACAACAAATGGTGGAACTACCTGTGCAAATATAAATAGTCCTTATTCAGATTCCATCACATGTGTTAGTTTTATTAATGATACCCTTGGGTACATTGGTGCGAAGAATGGTTATTTAGCAAAAACTGAAAATTCTGGTGCAAGTTGGACCATTGAAAACACCAATACTACTAAAACTGTAAAAAGTATTTTTGTTTTTGGAAGTATAGTTTATTTTACCACCCCGAATATAGCGGATGGTATATTCAAGAACAGTGAAAAAGCAATTGGATTGAATGAGTTAGTTAGTTCAGAAGATCTTTTTCAAGTGTTTCCTAATCCAACTAATGGGTCAATAAAGCTCAGCATAAACTCAGTTCAAGATACCAAATTGGAAGTAGAGCTTTATGATGCAAATGGTAAGAAATGCCATTCATCAGGCTATTCGAATACAAGTATACCTATGGAAATGGATCTAAGTGCATTCCCTCCGGGAATGTACTATTTAACACTCAGGTCAGATAGATTTATTGGGCGAAAAAAACTGGTACTGGTAAAGTAATAATCAATAACTACATTCCACCTTCCTTCATACGTTCTGCGTTCTCAGCAAACTGAAGTTTGTCTATCATTTCCTGAATATCCCCATTCGTGAAATCATCCAGGTTATAAAGGGTTAAATTGATGCGATGATCGGTGATACGGTTCTGCGGGTAATTATAGGTTCTGATCTTTGCACTTCTGTCGCCCGTGCTCACCATGGTCTTACGTCTTTTGGTCACTTCCTCCATGCGTTTCTGGTATTCCATATCGTATAATTTGGAACGCAACATCTGCATGGCCTTTTCTCTATTTCCTAATTGGTTACGCTCAGTTTGGCAAGTCACCACAATACCGCTAGGTTTATGGGTCAATATGACCTTACTTTCTACCTTGTTCACGTTCTGTCCACCGGCACCGCCGCTTCGGGCTGTCTGCATTTCAATATCTGCATCTTTAACCTCTACATCAAATTCCTCTGCTTCGGGTAACACTACCACAGTGGCTGCGCTGGTATGCACGCGGCCTTGGGTCTCCGTTGCCGGAACACGCTGCACACGGTGTACGCCACTTTCAAACTTCATGGTTCCATAGGCATTTTCTCCAATGATCTTGAAAATGATCTCCTTATATCCGCCCATGGTACCGGGATTGCTATCTACAACCTCGGTCTTAAAGCCTTTGTTGTCGCAGTAACGTTTATACATTTCAAACAGGTCACCTGCAAAAATGCTTGCCTCGTCACCTCCTGTTCCGGCGCGTAATTCCATCACACAGTTCTTTGCATCTTCAGGGTCATTAGGAATAAGTTGTAAGCGGATCTTTTCTTCCAGTTGCTCTTGTTTGATCTTATTTTCTTCCAGTTCGGCTTTGGCCATGTCAAGGAAGTCCTTATCCTTTTCATAGGCAAGCACAGATTTTGCACTTTCAATGTCAGAGAGTATCTTCTTGTATTCTTTGTATGATTCAACGATCTTTCCCAATTCCCTGAATTCGATATTCAGCTTTTTAAAAAGCTTCATGTCAGAGATCACCTTTGGATCAGAGAGCTTCAATTCAATATCGTCAAAACGTCTTTTAATATCTTCTAATTTGTCAATCATCGTATAAATTCAATCGGACGGCAAATTTAGAAAAATAACAGCAAAGCAACCCGAAAAATGGTTTATATTTGTTTCATACACAAACTGCACACATGAGAAAACTTTTACTTGCTGTAATCTCCGTTATTGCATCCAATTTTTTACAAGCTCAGGACTTTATGGGCATTCAAACCAGCAACTACGCAGGTTTGGTTGGGGTTTATAGTAATCCTGCCAACATTGTTGATAACAGAATGAAGTTTGATATGACACTATTAGGTGTCAGTTTTGCTTTTGATAACAATTACGTTGGTGTTAAACGATCTTCAATCAAAGGTAGCCCAACCGGTTGGTTCCAGGGCGATTCCTGGGATACCACACGGAGGGCATCTCCATACTATTGGAAAAATAATTTTATTACTGCTGAGAATGCAAGGGACAAGAACATTTATGTAAATACACGTTTAATGCTTCCATCATTCATGGTAAGTCTGAACAACAAGAATGCCATTGCCTTTAATTGGGGCATTCGTAATTATGTGAATGTGGATGGGATCTCTCCAAAATTGGCAAAATTAACGTATGAAGAGTTCATGTATCCAAGTTTATGGGTTACCAATCTTAACAATAAAAATTTAAGTATTCAGCAAATGTTGTGGGCTGAGTACGGATTAAGCTACGCGCGAGTTTTAAAAGATGACGGTGAACATTTCTTAAAGGCAGGAGCAACCGTTAAATTGTTACAAGGCTTAAATGCGGTGTATATGCACATTGATAACCTGGATTATAATTTCTTCACGTCTGATACCCTAAGTATTTTTAAATCAGATGTTGCTTATGGACATAGTGCAAATTTAGATCCTTTTATAGATGCCTTCAGCAACGCATCTAATACAGATGAGGCTATTGCAACAGCAAAGAAGAATTATAAATTCGAATCTTACCCTGGTTTTGGTTTTGATATTGGTGCTGTTTACGAATGGAGGGCCAAATACACAGATTACAAATACGACATGGATGGCGAGAAAAATCTATGGCGAAAAGACAGAGATAAGTACAAGCTTAAGGTTAGCTTGGCGGTTAATGATATTGGCGGAATACGTTACAAAAAAGGGAAGTTATCGAATGATTTTACAGCTGACGTAAATTACTGGGATTTAAATTCGGTAGATGTAAAAAGTACAGATGGTTTTGACTCGTTAATGACCAACATGTTTGGTTCTAAGGAATCAGAAACCACATTTAAAATGGCATTACCTACTT